>NZ_JAFGYS010000149.1:0-461 GCF_017491705.1 Pseudomonas sp. 86_A
GCCCCAGAGTTCGCGCCGCGCGCTCCACATGATCCTGCCGTCCGAACTGTACAGCGTATGCGGAGCGCCATTGGGATCGCAAGCGAGCGCAAACCACTCGCTGTTCTGCAGATCCGGCTTGTCGTCGTATTTCAGTCGCTCCTGCGCCAAAACCGAATGGGTGCCAGGTCGATAGTGCCAGCGCTGGATTTCGTATTGCGTGCCGTCTCGTTCGCCGTACGCGCGCCATGCCTCTATCAGCCGGCTGCCGCACCACAAATAGTCGATCCGCGCCGGCCGGCCGGCTTTCGGCGTCGACAGGCACGCCTTGCTGATGCGCCGCCCGAACGCATCGTACCGATACCGCCAGCGCTCGCCCTCCGGGGTCAGGACTTGCTCGAGCTGATCGAAGTCGTCCCACTGATAACGCCACGTCCGCGGCCGGAAGCCGTCGCGCCTCTCCGTTCGCGCGATCATCCTCC
>NZ_JAFGYS010000150.1:0-460 GCF_017491705.1 Pseudomonas sp. 86_A
CATCAAAGGATATCGGCCGGAGGAGATCATTGGTCGTCATTTCAGCACATTCTACACACCCGAGGATCTTGAAAGCGAATTGCCGAAAAGGGCGTTGGCCGAAGCCGCCGAGAAAGGCCGTTTCGAAGCTGAGGGCTGGCGCCTACGAAAGGACGGCACGCGCTTCTGGGCGTCGGTTGTTATCGACCGGATCACGGACGACAGCGGTGCTATTATCGGCTTTGCAAAGGTGACGCGCGATCTCACCGAGCGAAAGCAGTCTCAGGATGAGCTTCAGCGTGTCCAGGACCAGTTGGCCGCCTCGCAAAAGCTCGAAGCGATCGGACAGCTGAGCGGCGGCATCGCTCACGACTTTAACAATCTGCTCATGATCGTCCTCGGCAATCTCGAGAACGCGGAGCGAAGCAGCCGCAATCTCGGAGGGCCGAACCTCCAACGCGCGCTGGCGAACGCGAAGCGT
>NZ_JAFGYS010000151.1:0-460 GCF_017491705.1 Pseudomonas sp. 86_A
TGATAGCTTCAGTACCCTGCCCCTGCTCGGTGACCGAAATCATGCAGCGAACTTCGCCGGAGGGTGTCCGGCTGATAATCGCGCCATCCTGCGCGGACATGCGCGCGCCGCCCACGCCGTAGAACGCCGGGCTCGGTTTGGTGATCTCGACGAAAGTCGCAATGCCGCTGCCGCGATAGATGCCGCGCTTGCGCAGCTCCGCCCGTTCGGCGCGCAGCGCGTCGTAATCCATCAGCTCGTGCAGGCGCTTCAGGCAGGCCTGATGCGACAACGCCTCGAAGCGGTAACCGGTCGGCGAGGTCTGAGGATAGGCATCGTCGGGGATGACGTTCTGCGCACGGATGGCAAAGGTATCGAGGCCGAGCTTGCTCGCTGCCATGTCCATCAGCCGCTCGGTAACGGCGCAGGCGATGGGATGGCCCACGGCTCGATACTGGCTGGTCTGCACCTTGTTCTGGAA
>NZ_JAFGYS010000152.1:0-457 GCF_017491705.1 Pseudomonas sp. 86_A
GGGGCAATAGTGCATCGCTCCCCGAGGAGAGCGCGACATAAGCCGTAAAACCACTGCGCAGGGAAGGCCGGATGCTCGGCTCCACCTGTATGCCGCTGTGCAAATTCTTGTTGCCACCTTTCGCACAGTGGACCGCGGGTGCCAGCCGGCACCCGGCCTTCCCTGCGCCCTCTTTCAATGGGCGTGATGCGACCAGGCAAAGCTCGGGCAAATGAGCCGCGAGGATGCGAAGGTGTGTCTGTCGTTGAAAAGTGCTACGCGCAGCGCGTCCGCGATACGAGAGGGTGGCCTTCGCGCGACCGTCATAGTCTCTAATCCGCACTAACCAACACCTGACTTAAAACTGTCATAATCGCCGAACGGAACCCACGCTCGCGCGCTCTTTACACGTCGTTAAGTGCGCCTGCATTGGATGCGCCCGGAAAGTGCGTTGGGGACTGCCATGAATGCTGCGAAG
>NZ_JAFGYS010000153.1:0-458 GCF_017491705.1 Pseudomonas sp. 86_A
CAGTCAACAGGCCGCAGCCAGGGCGACGCCTCGCCGAACGTTTTCATTTGCAGAACATGAGTCAGAGATCTACGCGGCGGCACTTGCATCTGCAAACGGCAACGTTTCTGCGGCAGCACGGGCGATCGGACTTTCGAGAGCCCAATTGGCGTATCGATTGAGAAAATTCGAAATCACCGCTTGACTTAGTGGGAGCCCCGTAGCCCCAGCCCGATGTCAGCTTGTGTTTCTTAGGGACTGTTTCGGTTCTGATTGTAGAAGGCTATCATCGGCTGCGGGCATGCTCGCGTTCGCTTTTACGTATCGCATGCCGCCCATCTTGCTGAATCCGAGCACAGCTCGATCGCGCAGCTCTTGTATGAAGTGATCGAGTAAGGGCTCCCGTTCGGTCGGTCCAGCGGGGCGGCTCCGGCTGGCTTGAGGCGCCTTACGATTTGTTAAGCCGCGCCGCCTTTTTT
>NZ_JAFGYS010000154.1:0-458 GCF_017491705.1 Pseudomonas sp. 86_A
ACCACGATCTTCGGCCTCGCATCCGGCCCCCAATCGAGGTTAAGCTTCTTCGTCGTGACCTCCGTCGGTGCCGAAAAATGGCGCCCCTCATCCTGCGAACTTGCGACCGAGACCTGCCCTCCCGCCATCCACACCAGCCACAGCGTCCCGTCAGGACCGAACGCAGGCGTCGCCTTAGTCGCACAACGTAGCGTCGGCTCGTCGCAGGCTGCTTCAGATGCAGGTGGGGCGCGCATCTGCGCGAGCGCCGGACCATGCGCGAATGCGAGCGCGACGATCGCGAGCACGCCAGTTCGGATCATGGTCCCACTCCCCTCGAGAGTCCGGATCATTTGAATGCCACCTTCATACCCGGAACGAACGTGCGTGGCGAGCCGGCGTAGATCGACCCTGTCGTGTTTGCGAGCGTGCTCGCAGCATCTGGCGTGCCAGTCGCCGAAACCGAATTTCCGACGTTG
>NZ_JAFGYS010000155.1:0-458 GCF_017491705.1 Pseudomonas sp. 86_A
CTTCATGGGCATGGTCGCGATCGTAGCGATATCGCTCGGCCATCTGCTGCGGCGTGAGGGTGCGATAGATGCGAACCTCTTCGGCGGTCGGGCGCCCTTCGATCGAATCCAACCGGTAGCGCCAGCGCCAGAGTTCGAACGCGGCATCAAGCAGCGGCTGCTTCGCCGCGCTGGCGACGAATTCGGCGATCTGCTCTTCGGCGGATGGCTCTGTCTGGTTCATGCCACTTGGTCGCACGCTCGTGCCGGCGGGTTCGAGGAGGCTCGATCAGGAACCAGCTCCGGCACCGGCCGTTGAATCGGAGGAAGCGGGAGGCCCGATCATGATCCGCAAACTGGCATCCGGCGAATATCGCCTCTATGCACGCAAGGTCGATCCGAAGACCGGCAAGCGCCGCAACCTCGGCACCTTCAGGAGCCGGGCGGCGGCCGAGAAGCACGAGCGCGAGGTGCAGTAT
>NZ_JAFGYS010000156.1:0-457 GCF_017491705.1 Pseudomonas sp. 86_A
GTTCAGCCGCGCGCACGGCCGCCTGCTGCCGACACGTGAAGCCGAGCTGCTGTTCGGCGAGACGCAGAAACTCCAGTCGAACCTCGAGCGCATTCGCGCGCTCTCACGCAATCTGGCGCTGCAGCCCGAAGGGCAGTTGCGCGTCGGCTGCCTGCCGAGTCTCGGCCTGAGCCTGATTCCACAGGCCGTGAAGGCGTTCCGCGACGATTACCCGCGCGTCGCGCTGAAAATCCAGACCTTGCATACCGACGCGCTGCTCAACGCGTTGCTCACGCGCGATCTCGACGTGGCCGTCGCGATCGATCCGCCGGCGCGTCCCGGCATCACGTCGGCGGAGCTCGGTCGCACGGCCGTCGTCAGCGTCGGCCCGCCCGACGACGACGCGCCGGACGCGCCGCTTTCGCTGCACGCGTTCATGGAAGGCGAATCGATCGGCATCGGCACCGAGGATCCGCTC
>NZ_JAFGYS010000157.1:0-457 GCF_017491705.1 Pseudomonas sp. 86_A
CCAGTCGATCCGCGTCAACGTGGATACGCTGGAGCATTTGATGACCATGGTCTCCGAGCTGGTCCTGACCCGCAACCAGCTTCTGGAGATCTCCCGCCGCAACGAGGACACCGAGTTCAAGGTGCCGTTGCAGCGCCTGTCCAACGTCACCGCCGAGCTGCAGGAAGGCGTCATGAAGACGCGCATGCAGCCGATCGGCAATGCCTGGCAGAAGCTGCCGCGCATCGTTCGCGACCTCTCGAGCGAACTCGGCAAGCAGATCGAGCTCGAGATGCACGGCGCCGACACCGAGCTCGACCGCCAGGTGCTCGACCTGATCAAGGACCCGCTCACCCACATGGTGCGCAACTCCGCCGATCATGGCCTGGAGACCCCCGCCGAGCGCCTCGCCAGCGGCAAGGGCGAGCAGGGCACCATCCGCCTGTCCGCCTATCACGAGGGCGGCCACATCATCATC
>NZ_JAFGYS010000158.1:0-457 GCF_017491705.1 Pseudomonas sp. 86_A
GCGTCTGGGAGCCCTGATGAGCCGCGCCCTTACGGAAACTCTCCTAGACCTTTCGGAATTGACAGTTCTCACCGAGGCCGCGACCGGCGCGTACGCCGTGACGGCCGTCCTCGCAGCGATGGCCGGAGCCAGGCACGTTTATGCCTTCACGAGGCCAACGCGGCACGGCACACCCGCTGACGCCAGGCAACAGACCCTCGAGCTCGCAGATTCGGTCGGTGTGGCCGATCGCATCGACGTCCTGGAGCAGATCACCCCGGATATCCTCCATCAAACAGACATTGTAACCAACAGCGGCCATCTTCGGCCTATTACCGCAGCGCTCATTGATATGCTGCCAAAGGAGGCGGTCATCGCCTTGATGTTTGAGGCTTGGGAATTTCGCCCCAAGGACCTCGACATGGAAGCATGCTTACGGCGCGGAATTCCGATTGTGGGCGTGAACGAACGCCATCCG
>NZ_JAFGYS010000016.1:0-92171 GCF_017491705.1 Pseudomonas sp. 86_A
GGGTTTTCAGCAGCAGGCGCCCGGCGGCATCGCGCTCGTAAGCGGTGATCAGCGTCGAGCCGTCATCGCCAAACTCGGTCTTCTCCAGCAGGTGGCCGTTACGGTCGTAGGCGTAGGCGGTGCGCCGGCCGTCGAAGCCGGTTTCCTGTCGGATCAGTCCGGTGGGCGTGTAGTCCAGTCGATACTTTTCCCCGGACTCGTTCTCGATTTCTGTCAGCAGCAGTTGCGCATGGTCGTAGCGGTACTGCACCCGCGTGCCGTCGGGGTTGATCTTGCGCGAGACCAGATGCAGGTCGTCGTCATACTCGTAACGGGTGACGCGCCCCAGTTCGTCGCGCTCGGCAGTGACCTGGCCATAGGCGCCGTAGCTGTAGGCGCGGGTGGCGCCGCCAGGCAACGTCGTCTGGAGCAGGCGACCCACGGCGTCCCAGTGCTGGCGGGTGATCGCGCCGTGTTCGTCCTGGGTTGTCGTCCGTCGCCCCAGCGCATCGTAGGAAAAGCGCCGCACACCGCCGTCGGGCAGGGTTTCTTCGGTCAGTTGGCCGAGGTCGTTCCACACCCACTGATGCCGGCTGCTGTCCGGGTAACGGACCGACAGCAGTTGCCCACGGGTGTTGTAGTAGTAATAGGTAACCAGCCCGTCGGGATCGACCGCCTCGGTGACATCCCCCTCAGCGTTGCGCCGAAACGTCCACACCGCCTCACCACGAGAACGGCTGTGCAGGAAACCGTTGCGATACTCGTAGGACGTTGGCTCATCTTCCGGCGGAAGCCGCGCCACCAAGCGTCCGACTTCGTCGTAGCGGTACTCGGTGACCGCCCCCAGCGGATCCTGCTCGGCGATCAATCGTCCCGCAGCGTCGTAGGCCTTGAGGTGCTCGCCGCCATCGGCCTCGACCTTGCGCACCAGTCGCGCCCGATCGTCGTGGACGTAGGTTTCTTCCGTGCCATCGACGTAATGCACCGCGACGCTGCCGTCGTCGGCCCAGACGTAACGCGTGTCCATCTGCGAGAACGAGGCCCAGTGGCGGACGCAACGCGCGGCCTTGCCGGAGCGCTCCCACTCCCAGAAGAAACTCGCGCCACCGGTCAGTTGCCGCTGCAGGATGACGTGCTGGTCGTCGTAGTCGTAACGCTCGCTGTCCCCGGCGGCGTTGGTCGCTTCCAGCAGACGCTGGCAGGCGTCGTAGCGGTAGCTGACGAGGGTTTGTTCGGTGTGCCAGCCCGTCCCGTCAGCAGCAAAGGACTGGTAATCGACAGCGATCAGCTGCGCCCGGTCATAGCGCAACCCCAGCGACCGACCGGCGCCATTGTCCAAACGAACAATGCGCTCCTGATGATCGCGAACAACCCGCAGCCGGTTGCCATACGCATCGCTGATCGTCGTCAGCCGCCCGGCGCGAAAGTGATAAAACCGCGCTGCGTCCCCGGCCAGCGCGAGAATCAGCTCCTCCGGCTCATCCCCGAGAAAAATCGCGGCCCGCGACAGGCTGTTGTGAATCGCCGGGCGTTCAACACTGGGCAACGGAAAGCGCGTGCGGCGGTTCTCGTGATCGACCCAGACCACCGCATCGCCTTCGAACGCCAGCCGATGGGCCAGCGAATGGCTCCAGCCAAACCCCAGCCCGACATCGAGCTCAACCGCGCTGGTGCGGTACAGCCGGGTGAAGGTGAACGGCAACACCCCGTCGAGCGTGCCATCGCTGAGGGTCAGCAGTTCTTCGCCGGTGACCATCGACACCGGACAGCCGTTGGTGCAGGTCAGCGGCGCGCAATCGGCGCTGGCGCCGTTGGGGTTTTTCGCTTGATCGGGGGAGTCGTCGCGAGGTTCGTGCCGCTCCATCCGGGTCGTGCCCCGGGACTTGTCCCGCGCCATGGGCGCCGGATTCGGTACCGTCAACACCACTGAATCCGCCTGGCGAATATTCAGCGGGATCGCCGGCGTCGGCTTCAGCGGCACGGCGCGCGTATTGACCATCAACGGCTTCAACGTGGCCGCGTGTTTGTTCAGGTCGGCAGTGGAGGGCAGTTCGTTCAGGCGCAAGGCCGCCGCTGCCAGCCATTGCCGCGCCCGAGGCGACTTGATCTTGCTCAGCACCTTGCTGCTCAATTTCACGGGTACGCCGACGCCACCGGCGACCCGCATCAGCAGAAAGCTGATCAACAATTCGACCCGAACCTCGGCCACCACCTCCGCCAGGTATTGCGGCGGCAGCATCTTCAGCCAACTGGTGAAGGCCGCCAGATGAATAAACAGCAACGGCTCGTCACTGAGGATCAGCAGGCCATTGGCGATGGCTTCTGTGGAGGCATTGAGCAGCGCTTGCAGTTCGACCTCGGTCAGGTACTGCAACAGTTTTTCACTGTTGGCCTGCAGGTCGGCGAGCAGGGCGAACAGCTGTTTAACGTCGTCCCAAATGGCGTTTAACGCCTTCTCGAACCCGCGCCAGTCGGCCTGTTGTAACTGGCGGTAACGATCGCTGAAGCCGGCGCTGGAAAACGCCGTCCATAGCGGCTGAAAACCGGCCCACTCGTCGCGCAGCCAAGCTTCCAGCCCGTCGAGGATCCCCTCGTACGAGGCATACAGCGCTTTGACATGATCGGTGGAAACATCGGGAAAGAAGGTGATGCGATAACGCTGGCCTCGGTCGCAGTCGCTGACTTCCAGAATGCCGCTCGGGCCGATGGTATGGCGCAGCGGTGCGCCGAAGCTCAGAACCCCGTCGACATCGGCGATCACCGGTTCCAGCACCACCGGGGTATTGCCGATCGGTACGAAGCGCGCCGCCTCGAACATGTGCACCAGGGTCAGCGGACCGCTCGCGGGGCACATGACCACCGATGTCTGAATCGGCTGGCGGGATTTGGCGGGCGCGCTGAGCTGCAGGTCGTTGCCGACCTTGAACACCTGCTCGACATCCAGCGCCGTCCCGGTCCAGAACTGCTCGGCCCAGGCATCGTATTGGTTCAGGCTCAGGCGGAACTCGCGGATCAGTGTTTCGAAGTCCGGGTGAACCGGGTTCAGGGCGGCAACCACCAGCAGGCCGATGCTGTTGTTCAGGGCCAGAAGCCGATCGGTTTGGAACATTCGCAGGCACTCGCGCACGTGAAAGAGGTGCGCGGACTTTGCGGGGGATCAGCCAGGAAAGAAGTCGGGCAAGTAGGCAATAGCTGTAGGGCATTTCGCTAAATATCAGCGTGCCATTCAACGCCTTGCGGACATTGGCCGTTGCTGAATGTCCATTGGCCTCGCTATGCTGCTGAACCCATTAATCAGATCCGAGCAGCGGCATCGACTGTGCCGCCCGGGATGTTTTTGATAACGGATCCGATGATGAATGCACCGATGAAGGCGTTTGGCCCGATCAAGGCCGTGATTTTCGACATGGACGGTTTATTGCTGGACACCGAAGGCATCTACACCGAGGTCACGTCGCTCATTGCCGAGCGTTACGGGCGGACCTTCGATTGGAGCGTTAAACAGAACATCATCGGACGTGGCGCCAATGACCTCGCCAACTACGTGGTGCAGGCGCTGGACCTGCCGATCAGCGCCGAAGAGTTCCTGGTGATCCGCGAGCCGCTGATGCGCGAGCGCTTCCCCAAGGCGCAGGCGATGCCAGGCGCTGAGGAGCTGATTCGCCACCTCAAGGCGCACAACATTCCGATTGCCGTGGGCACCAGTTCATCGCGCCAATCGTTCGGCCAGAAAACCACCTTGCACCGCGACTGGTTTGCGCTGTTCGATTTCATCGTCACCGCAGACGATCCGGAAGTCGGTGCCGCCAAGCCTGCGCCGGACATTTTCCTCACCGCCGCCCGGCGTCTGGGGGTCGCGCCTGAAGATTGTCTGGTGTTCGAGGATTCACCGTTTGGCGTCACCGCGGCGAAAGCGGCGGGGATGACCGCCATTGCGATTCCCGACGCGGCCATGGCCGATGAAAAATACGCCCACGCTGACGGGATCCTGCGCACGCTCAAGGCGTTCACTCCGAGTGCCTGCGGTTTGCCGGCGCTGGAATGGGCCTGATCGCTGAATAAACACCCATGAAAAAACGCCGCCCTCTGAACCGAGGTGCGGCGTTTTTTTGTGCCGGGGATTCAGCAATCAGGCGCCGAAGCCGCCGTCGATGGTCAGGCTGGCACCGGTGATGTAACCGGCCTCAGGGCCTACCAGATAGGCGACGAAACCGGCGATTTCGTCGGCCGTGCCGTAACGACCGACTGCCATCAGCGGGATCAGGCTTTCGGCGAAATCGCCATCGGCCGGGTTCATGTCGGTGTCGACCGGGCCGGGCTGCACGTTGTTGATGGTGATGCCGCGTGGGCCGAGGTCGCGTGCCAGGCCTTTGGTCAGGCCGACCAGCGCCGATTTGCTCATCGCGTACACACCGCCACCGCCGAAGGGCATGCGGTCGGCGTTGGTGCTGCCGATGTTGACGATGCGCGAGCCTTCGCCCATGTGTTTGGCGGCTTCCTGAGAGGCAATGAACACGCTGCGCACGTTGATCGCCAGGGTCTGGTCGAAGTCTTCCAGTTTGAAGTCTTCCAGCGGCGCAATCGCCAGTACCCCGGCGTTGTTCACCAGAATATCGAGGCGGCCAAAGGCTTCAACGGTGGCGCTGACGGCGTTGCGGATGGCGGTTTCATCGGCGCTGTCGGCCTTGATCGCCAAGGCTTTGCCACCCTTGGCGGTGATGCTGTTTTGCAGGTCTTCGGCCTTGGCGGTGGAGCTGACGTAGGTGAAGGCGACAGCGGCGCCTTCGGCAGCCAGACGTTTGACAATGGCGGCGCCGATGCCACGGGAACCGCCTTGAATCAGTGCGACTTTACCGCTGAGGTGTTGAGTGGTCATGTTCGATCTCCAGTAAGTGGAAGGCGGGGTGCCTTGGTGTTGGAGCCGAGTATCGGCCTGACATCGACAACCGTGTAGCCCATGATTGCTATAGTCTGTGTAAACCAAAAGTTTATAGTGGCGACCATGGAAACCTTCAGCAGTATCGAATGCTTCGTGCGCAGTGCCGAGGTCGGCAGCTTTGCCGAAGCCGCCCGGCGCTTGAGCCTGACCCCCGCCGCCGTCGGCAAGAGCGTGGCGAAGCTTGAAGTGCGGCTCGGTGTACGGCTGTTCCAGCGTAGTACACGCAGCTTGGCCCTGACCGAGGCCGGTCAGCTGTTCTTGAGTCAGGTCAGTGGCAGCCTGACGACGATTCAGAATGCCGTGGCCAATCTGTCCAGCGTCCAGGGACTGCCGGCAGGCACGTTGAAAGTCAGCATGGGCACGGTGTTCGGGCGGTTGTACATCGTGCCGTTGCTGGAAGAATTTTTAGGTCGGTTTCCGGCGATCAACCCTGACTGGCATTTCGATAACCGGCAGGTCGATTTGATTGGCCAAGGTTTCGATGCGGCGATTGGTGGCGGATTTGAACTGCCCCAAGGCGTCGTCGCCCGCAAATTGGCGCCCGCGCATCGAGTCTTGGTGGCCTCCGCTGACTATCTGCAAAAGCACGCGGCCATCGCCGAGCCGGATGACCTGCAACACCACGATGGCATTCTGATTCGTTCGCCGCAAACCGGTCGAGTACGCTCCTGGCAGTTGATCAGTGGTGGTGGTCAACTCTGCCGGCCACTGACCCTCAGGACGCGAATGACCATGAGCGACTCCGAAGCCGCCTGCGCGACGGCCGCGCAGGGGCTGGGGATCGCGCTGGTCAGCATGCCGTTTGCCGTGGGTTACCTTGAGGCGGGCACGTTGAAGCGCGTGCTGCCGGACTGGTACATCGATGACGGCAACATTTCGATCTACTACGCCGAGCACAAATTGCTGCCGGGCAAGACGCGGGCGTTTGTCGATTTTGTGATTGAGCAGTTTGCGCAGCAAGGGTTGGCTCAGCGATTCAGTGCTATCTGAGTTTGGCTTTTAACCGAGGCGCGGCCATCGCGGGCAAGCCACGCTCCCACAGGTCTCGCGTCGCACACAAAATGTGCGAGAAACTCATAACCTGTGGGAGCGTGGCTTGCCCGCGATAAACGATAACGCGGTCTACCGGGCAAACCGCTCCGCCCAACCAATGATCTGTTTCGGCCGTGGCGTCGCATAAGTGCGCACCTTGGACGTCGACAACCCCAGCCGCACCAGCGATTCGGCAATGGTCACCGCCGCCGTCACCCCGTCCACCACCGGCACCCCGGTGCGTCGGCGAATCTGTTCATCCAGCCCGGCCATGCCGCCGCAGCCGAGGCAAATCACCTCGGCCTTGTCCTGCGTCACCGCCAGTTCCGCCTGATGCACGATGGCTTCCAGCGCGCGTTGCGGTTCGTGTTCCAGTTCTAGCACCGCCAGACCGCTGGCCCGCACCGAGGCGCAGCGATCCCACAGGCCCGACAGTTTCAGCCGATCCTCGATCAGCGGCACGGTGCGGTCCAGCGTGGTCACCACCGAATAGGCGTGGCCGAGAAACATCGCGGTGCTTGCCGCCGCGTCGGTGATGTCCACCACCGGCACGTTGAGCAGCTCCTGCAAACCTTCACGGCCGTGCTCGCCATAGCCGGCCTGAATCACTGCGTCGAACGGTTGGTCGTAGGACATCACCCGGTCCATTACGGCGATGGCTGCCAGGTAACTTTCGAAATTGCCTTCCACCGAGTCGGCGCCAAAAAACGGCGTCAGACCGACGATTTCCGTGCCGGGGGAAGCGACGGCCTGCGCCGAGCGGGCGATGGCCTGGGTGATGGATTCGGTGGTGTTGACGTTGACCACAAGAATACGCATGGGAAGTCCTTATTGCGGGCAGTTCAGCGGCCCGAAGCGCGGGCCGCGAGGAAGTTAATGGCCGACGTTGTCGACGGCGATGGATTCGCCGCTGACGTCGGCGTAGTGCGGCTGACGCCGGGCGATGATCAGGTAAAGCATCGCGGCAATGCCGGCGCCCACCAGCCACGAGAATGGCGAGATGTTGTGGAAACCTGGCACCAGCGCCAGGACGATGGCGATCAGCGCTGCAGGAATGAACGCCGCCACGGCGCGGAAATTCACCCCGCGGCTGTAGTAATAAGCGCCGTTGGGATCCTCGCTGTACAACTGCGGGACGTTGATCCGGCCTCTGCGGATCAGCCAGTAGTCGACCATGATCACCCCGTACAACGGGCCGAGCAGGGCGCCGAGGCCGGAGAGGAAATACACGATCACCAGCGGACTGTTGTAGAGGTTCCACGGCAGGATCAGCACGGCGATGGTTGCGCTGATCAGCCCGGCGCGGCGGAACGTCAGGTATTTCGGTGCCAGGTTGCTGAGCACGAACGCCGGCGCGACGAAGTTGGCCATGATGTTCACCGCCACGGTGACGATCAGGAACGCCAGACAGCCGAGGACCAGAAAGAACGTGTTGGGAATCGACGCAATGATTTCGGTCGGGCTTTCGATGATCCGTCCGTTGATCTGAAATTGCGCGCCGCACAATAGGACGGTGATGGCGGCGAACACCAGAATGTTCACCGGCAAGCCCCAGAAATTGCCGACCTTGATGGTTTTACGGCACGGCGAAGATCGGGCGAAATCGCAGAAATTGAGAATCAGCGTGCCGTAGATCGCCAGCCACAGGGCGCCGCCGGCAAAGATGTTGCGCCACATCTCGCCTCCGGTCAGCGGTTCGCGGATCGACCAGGCAATGGTCGCGTTGGCCTGGGTGTACATCCACGCGGCGAGGGCGGCGACGGTCAGCAGAATCACCGGTCCGGCAAAGGCTTCGTAACGGCGAACCATCTCCATGCCGTAGGCAAGGATCGCCAGTTGCACGAACCAGATCGCCACGAAACACACCCAGCCCAGAGACGACAGGCCGAGGATCGAGTTGTGGTCGTACTCGGCGAAGCCGGGGTGAATCGCTGTCAACAGCACGCGAAACACCACCGACGCCAGGTACGTCTGAATGCCGAACCAGGCGATGGCGATCACCGCCCGGATCAATGCCGGAATCTGCGCCCCGTGAATCCCGAAACTGATCCGGCTGATCACCGGAAACGGCACCCCGGTTTTTTGCCCCATGTAGCCGGACAGGTTCATGAAGAAGTACACCAGCGCCGCGCCGATCCCCAGTGACAGCAGAATCTGCCAGCCTCCCAGGCCTAACGCATACAGGCCGATGGCGAACGAGTAGTTGGCGATGTTGTGCACATCGTTGGTCCACAGGGCGAAGATGCTGTATTTGCCCCAGCGCCGACCTTCGGCCCTGGTTGGTGCCAAGTCGCTGTTGTGCAAACGGGGGCTCAGTTGTAACGGTTCGGCCAGGCCATCGGCGGGCAATGGCTGGTCGAGGGCAGAGGCGGACAGATTCAGCGCGATGTTGTTGGAGAGACTTGTACGCATTCCGGCAGGCTCCTGATGGGCGGGCCGCGATGACTGTGCATGAGCCCGGGGCTCGACAAATCTTCGTCGCGGCCAGCAGACATCACTGGTTACGGGGCATCTGCAGCCTGTACGGGATAGGGCGCTTCAGGCTTGCGGATCGAAAGTGTTTGGTCATGTTTTGCAGTTTTGTATACAAAACATGCATGCACTAAAGCCAGATCTGTGCCAGTTACCGATCTATGCGCAGCCATCCTCATTTCGAAAAGTTATCGAGGAGCGCTAAGTGGTTGAAAATGGTTGGTTATAAATTGACCGATTGAACAGATATTTATTTTTTGCGGGGGATTTTTTGGAGGTGGCAAAACGGACGGGCGTTCAGAAGGGATGTAACTTTTCAGGGCGTGAAAAGAAAAAGTGCACACATAAATGGCACCGATGGTGACATTCGTGTGTACACATTTTGAAGGTTTCACAAAACACTGTAGGAGTGAGCCTGCTCGCGATAGCGGTGTATCAGTCCAGGAATTTCTTGGCTGACACACCGCTATCGCGAGCAGGCTCACTCCTACAGGGAGGACATCATTGGGGCTGAGATTTATGCCTTGCTGATGATATTCCCCGCATGCAACCCGCATTCTTTCTGCGTCGCTTCTTCCCACCACCAGCGGCCTTCGCGCTCGTGCTGGTTCGGCAGGACCGGGCGGGTGCACGGTTCGCAGCCGATGCTGATGAAGCCGCGTTCATGCAGGCTGTTATACGGCAGCTCGAGCATGCGGATGTAGCCCCAGATCTCTTCGCTGGTCATCTGTGCCAGCGGGTTGAACTTGTACAGGGTGCGCTCCGGGGTGGAGAACGCGGTGTCGATTTCCAGCACCGCGACGGCGCTGCGGGTGCCCGGGCTCTGGTCACGGCGCTGGCCGGTGGCCCAGGCTTTGACCCCGGACAGTTTGCGCCGCAGCGGTTCGATCTTGCGGATGCCGCAGCATTCGCCATGGCCGTCCTTGTAGAAGCTGAACAGGCCTTTTTCCTTCACGAACGGTTCGAGTTTCGTGTAGTCCGGCGACACCAGTTCGATATCGATCTTGTAGTGCTCGCGCACCTGATCGATGAAGCGATAGGTCTCCGGGTGCAGGCGGCCGGTGTCGAGGCTGAACACCTTGACGTTCTTGTTCAGCTTCCAGGCCATGTCCACCAGCACCACATCCTCGGCGCCACTGAAAGAGATCCACAGCTCATCACCGAACTCGGCAAACGCGAGTTTCAGGATGTCCTGAGCGGATTTATTGGCATAGGTCGTGGCGAGTTCCACGACATCGAACGTTGGGCTCATCAGGGCGGCTTCCTACAGGTCGGTGGCGCTGGGCGCTCTATATGGCGGCGATGTTAACAAAAAGCAGCGGGGTACGGGGTGCCCGCTGCGTTGCGCCGTGGCGGGGGAGTCGCTAGAGTTCGGGCTCGCTCGACTCAATAATCAATACAAACGGGAGTGTCTTGTGGAAATTGCTTGCCTGGATCTTGAAGGGGTACTGGTACCGGAAATCTGGATCGCCTTCGCCGAAAAAACCGGAATCGAATCCCTCAAGGCCACCACCCGGGACATTCCCGATTACGACGTGCTGATGCAGCAGCGCCTGCGCATCCTCGACGAGCACGGCCTGAAGCTCTCGGACATTCAGGAAGTGATCGCCACCCTCAAGCCGCTGGACGGCGCGGTGGAGTTCGTCGACTGGCTGCGCGAGCGCTTCCAGGTGGTGATTCTCTCGGACACCTTCTACGAGTTTTCCCAGCCGCTGATGCGGCAACTGGGCTTCCCGACCTTGCTGTGCCATCGTCTGATCACTGACGACAGCGGGCGGGTGACCAGCTATCAATTGCGTCAGAAAGATCCCAAGCGCCAGTCGGTCCTGTCGTTCAAGAGCCTGTACTACCGGGTGATTGCGGCGGGGGATTCGTATAACGACACCAGCATGCTGGGCGAGGCGGATGCGGGGATTCTGTTTCACGCGCCGGAGAATGTGATTCGCGAATTCCCGCAGTTCCCGGCGGTGCATACGTTTGCCGAGTTGAAGCAGGAATTCATCAAGGCTTCGAACCGCGACCTGAGCCTGTAAACAATTCCTGTGGCGAGGGAGCGTGCTCCCGCTGGAGTGCGAAGCGCTCCCCAAAATCTTACGACTGCTTCGCAGCCGAGCGGGAGCAAGCTCCCTCGCCACACAAAGCTATAGGTTCTGCAGGGTTTCCAGTAGAACCTTCACTTTGGTAATCGACTCCTGATACTCCGCCTGCCAGTCCGAATCGGCCACAATCCCGCCACCGCCCCAGCAACACACCTGCCCATCCTTGACCAGCAGACTGCGAATCGCGATGGAGCTGTCCATCTCGCCGCGCACGTCCAGATACAACAACGACCCGCAATACAAACCGCGCCGCGTCGGCTCCAGTTCGTCGATGATTTGCATGGCACGGATCTTCGGCGCGCCGGTGATCGAACCGCCGGGGAAACTGCCGGCGATCAGGTCGAGGGCGTCGCGATCCTGCGCCAGTTCACCGGTCACGCTGCTGACCAGGTGATGCACGTTGGGATAGCTTTCCAGGCTGAATAACTCCGGCACCCGCACCGAGCCGATGCGGCAGGTGCGGCCGAGGTCGTTGCGCAGCAGGTCGACGATCATCAGGTTCTCGGCGCGATCCTTCGGGCTGGCCAGCAGTTCGGCGGCGTTGGCGGCGTCTTCGGCGGGCGTCAGGCCACGCGGGCGGGTGCCTTTGATCGGGCGGGTTTCCACCTGGCGCTCGCTGACTCTGACGAAACGCTCCGGCGACAGACTCAACACCGCGCCGCCCTCGGGCAGGCTCTGGAAACCGGAAAACGGTGTCGGGCAGGCCTCGCGCAACGCGCAATAGGCCAGCCATGGATCGCCCTGACACGGCGCGCGGAAGCGTTGGGCGAAGTTGACCTGATAGCAGTCACCGGCCTGGATGTATTGATGGATGCGTTCCAGCGCCTGACGATAATCATCGGCCGACAGGTCGGCGGTCATTGGCGTGTTCAGCTTGAACGGCGTCAGTGTCGCTGTGGCTGGTTGGCTGAACAGGGCGATCAGCCGTTGCTGCTCGCTCTTGGCCAGTGACGGGTGAAACACCAGTTGGCTGGTGGCCGTCTGGTGATCGCTGATCAGTGCCCAGTCGTACAGGCCGAAGCGCGCGTCGGGCAGTTGCAGATCGTCCCGGGCCTGGCTCGGCAGGTGTTCCAGATGCCGGCCGAAGTCGTAACTCAGATAGCCGATCAGGCCGCCGGCGAAGGGCAGTTGGTAGTCCGCAGGCAGCTGCGCTTCGCCGAGACGGGTCAGATTGTCGCGCAGGCGTTGCAGGAAAACGCTGCCGCTTTCGTCGGGCAACACCGCCAGTTGTTCCAGCGGCCAGGCGCTGAGCAGGTCATAACGACCACGATCGGCACTCGGCCGGCCGCTGTCGAGCAGCACGGCGCCGGGCGCATGGCGGATGGCCGCGAAATAGTCGGCGGGGTTGGCGCGGTAGGGCAGCGGGTATACGAAACAGATCAACATGGGCGGGGCAGATCGGCCATTGAGGCGGGGTGGGGATTGTAGTCCTCTCCGATGCCAGATCAAAGTCAAAAGCCTACCCCCTCACCCCAGCCCTCTCCCCCAGGGGGGGCGAGGGGGAAAGGGAGCAGATCGGGGGGCTTTTCAAGTCCTGAGTTCGACTCCGGACTGTCAGGTCGATGGCGCGTGAACATCCAACTCGGTCAGTCCCCTCTCCCTCGGGGAGAGGGCTAGGGTGAGGGGCTTTTCAGCTTTTAGCCCTCAACAGCCGGAATATGCCCAAACATCTCCTGAGTAAACGCCACCCGCTCTTCAACCGACTCTGTCACCCCGCGTGCCTTCAGCTCTTCCAGTCGCGCTTCCACCGCATGGGTACGCAACGTCAGCCCGCAATCGTTGGCAATCTGGATATTCAGCCCCGGTCGCGCATTCAGTTCCAGAATCAGCGGGCCTTTCTCCTGGTCCAGCACCATGTCCACGCCGATGTAACCCAGCCCGCACAGCTCATAACAGCCAGCGGCGAGTTTCATGAAACCGTCCCAGTAGGGCAGTTGCACGCCGTCCACCGCGTTGGTGGTGTCGGGGTGTTTGTTGATGATGTTGTTCAGCCAGGTGCCGCGCAGGGTCAGGCCGGTGGCGAGGTCGACACCGACGCCAATCGCGCCCTGGTGCAGGTTGGCCTTGCCGCCGGACTGGCGGGTTGGCAGGCGCAGCATGGCCATCACCGGGTAACCCATCAGCACGATAATGCGGATGTCCGGCACGCCTTCGTAGCTGATGCTCTTGAAGATCTGGTCCGGGGTCACCCGGTATTCGATCAGCGCGCGGTCGCGGTGGCCGCCCAGCGAATACAGGCCGGTGAGGATGCTCGAGATATGGTGTTCCAGCTCCTCGTGGGCGAGGATCTTGCCCGACACCGTGCGATAGCGGCCTTCGAAGCGGTCGGCGATGACGATGATGCCGTCACCGCCGGCACCTTGGGCCGGTTTGATCACGAAATCGTTGCGCCCGCCGATGATCGCGTCGAGCTTGTCGATTTCCTTCTCCGTGGAAATCACGCCATACAGCTCCGGCACATGAATGCCGGCGGCGATCGCGCGTTCCTTGGTGATGATCTTGTCATCGACGATCGGGTACAGGCTGCGCTTGTTGTACTTGAGCACGTAGTCGGCGTTACGCCGATTGATGCCCATGATGCCCCGCGCCTCCAGGGCCTTCCAGGTCTTCCAGAAACCGAACATCAGGCGTCAGCCTTCTTCAGGAAAGCCTTGAAACGCACCAGTTCGGTCAGGCGGTAGCCGCGATAGCGACCCATCGCCAGCATGAAGCCGACCAGAATCAGCAGGATCGCCGGGAAGGTGAACACGAAGTACACCAGCTCCGGCACGGTCATGATCAGGTGCGCCAGTGAGGCGGCGAACAGCGTGCCGATTGCCACTTTCATGGCATGGCTGGCGCCGCGTTCTTCCCAGGTGATCGACAGGCGTTCGATGGTCATGGTCAGAATCACCATCGGGAACAGCGCCACCGACAGGCCGCGCTCCAGACCGAGCTTGTGGCTGAACAGGCTGATCGCCGCAATCAGCACCACCACGAAGGTCAGGACCACCGAGAGGCGCGGCAGCATTTGCAGCTTCAGGTGTTCCAGGTACGAGCGTAATGACAGGCCCAGCGCAGTGATCACGGTAAACAGCAGGATGCCGAAGCCCAACTGCGTTTCGCGGAAGGCCAGTGCGATCAGTACCGGGGTGAACGTGCCGAGGGTCTGCAGGCCGATCAGATTGCGCAGGATCAGGATCACCAGCACGCCGATCGGGATCATCACCATGATCATGAAGGTCTGCTGGGTCTGCAGCGGCAGGCCGTACAGCGAGTATTCAAGGAAGTTGGCGTCGGTGTTTTCGTCGGTCAGCTTGGCCAGACGAATCGCGTTCATCTCGCTGTTGTTCAGGCTGAAGGTCACGTTGGCTTTCTTCGCGCCGTCGACGGTGATCAGGTTTTCATCGCCGGTCCACCACAGCAGGCGGTCCGTCGGCAGACCTTGCTCACCGGTTTCCGGGTTGAAGTACAGCCAGTCGTTGCCGTTGAAGCTGCGCAGCCACAGTTCCGGGGTTTGCGGTTGATCGGCGACGAGGCGGATGGTGTGGACTTTTTCCACCGGCACGTGGGCGATGGACAGCAGCAGTTCGACGATCTTCGCCTTGTGCGGCGTCGACGGGTCGCCGGCCAGCAGCAGTTTGACGTTGTCGTCGTTGGCGTTGTTGACGCGTTTGATCGCCTCGCCGATGAAGGTTTCGACGTCGGCCGAGTGCTGGCGGATCGGCGCGAGCAGGGCTTCGGCGGCGATTTTTTCCGGGCCTTCGATGGCGATGCTATCGCGGAAGGTCGGGCCTTTGATCTTGGATTTTTCTGCGGTGTAGCGTTTGGTCAGCACCAGACGGTAATAAAGGGTCTGGTTGCCCTTGGCCCGGCGCGCCGACCAGGTGACCTTGCGGTTGCCGTCGACGCGGTTCACGGCAACGCCGTAGTTATTGGAGATGAAGCTTTCGTTGAGGCTGACGTAGTCGCGGCTCAGGGGCGGCACGAACATCTGGATCTTCACCGGATCCTTGGTGCTGGCGACGAACTCGACCTTGGCGTCGATATTCCACAGGTCGTCGGTGGCGTCCTCGGTCACCGGGATGCCGAGCACGAAAATCTGATAGGCCGTAACCGAAACGCCCAGGAGCACCAGAATGGTGATCAGGATTTTCAGGTGGAAGGTTAGAGAACGCATGGAAATTACTCGGCGGTATGAGCGGCGATGGTGCAGGCGGGTTTGCCGGCAGCGTATTTAAGACTGGGGTCGACCAGCGCGTCGAAGCGTTTCAGGGCTTCGGAGCCGATCAAAAGCGGGTATTGGAACGCACTACGGTCGGTCAGGTTCACTTCGATGCTGCGCAGCGCCGAACCCATGCAGATGTCCAGCTCGATTACCGGCCGGGCGGTGTACTTCTTGCCTTCTTCCGGGTCGTAGTCGCCGGCGCGGCGCTTGATCTTGCTGACCCGGGCCAGCGGCCGTTCGATCGGGTGCGAGTGCGCGGCGTCGATCGCCAGATAGAAGCGTACCCACGACTCGCCATTGCGTTTGAAGCGTTTGATGTCGCGGGCACTCAGCGAGGCGGTTTTGGCGCCGGTGTCGAGTTTGGCCGCGACTTCCAGATTGATGCCATCAAGCGATGCATATTCGTTGAGGCCGTACACGGTTTTTTCCCCCGCGGCAGCCAGGCCGGGCAGGCAAAACAGAGCAAAAAATGTGGGGAAGGGCTTGAGTCTCATAAATCCTGGTGCGCAGCGTTCCGTTCTCGGTTCAGGTTCCTGGCAATGACTGCGCAATCCCCTTCGTGTGCCTATCAGCTTTTTATGACAAGCCGTACAAAAGGCCAGCAAATGCGGGCGGCATTCTAGCACGGTGGTTTTATGGCGCCAGCGCTTGGGCCGGTCTATAACCCTTGGGATACCCTGTGGGAGCGAGCCTGCTCGCGAAAGCGTAGTGTCAGTCAGCATCTTCTTGGGATGACGCACCGCCTTCGCGAGCAGGCTCGCTCCCACAGGGATTAATCGACCAATGGAAGATTGCCTGCGGTTATTAGACGATTGTCGACAATGTGTATTTATCCTTTGACTGGCGTGGGCTAATTGGCTAGTTTTTGCCGCATTGGATTTGAAGGTGTCGACAATATGCTGGATCAACTCGATCCCCCGGTCATCAGCGGCGACGATTCCGAAACACTTTCGGAAAACGTCTTCCGGCGCATCCAGGCGGCCATCGTCAAAGGCGAGATCGCCCCGGGCAGCAAGATCTCCGAGCCTGAACTGGCGCGCACCTACGGCATCAGTCGCGGGCCGCTGCGCGAAGCCATTCATCGGCTCGAAGGCCAGCGTCTGCTGGTGCGCGTACCGCATGTCGGCGCGCGGGTGGTATCGCTCAGCCATGCCGAATTGCTCGAACTCTACGAAATCCGCGAATCCCTCGAAGGCATGGCCTGCCGTCTGGCGGCCGAACGCATGAGCGTCGAAGAAATCGACGAACTGCGCCGGGTGCTGGAAACCCATGAGCGCGACGCGGCGTTTCAGGCCGGCGTCGGCTATTACCAGCAGGAAGGCGATTTCGACTTTCACTACCGGATCATCCAGGGCAGCGGCAATCGCACCCTGACCCAGATGCTCTGCGGCGAGCTCTATCAACTGGTGCGCATGTACCGCATCCAGTTTTCCACCACGCCGAACCGGCCGCGCCAGGCCTTCGCCGAACACCACCGGATTCTCGACGCCATCGCCGACCGTGACGGTGAACTCGCGGAATTGTTGATGCGCCGCCACATCGGCGCCTCGAAACGCAACATCGCCCGTCATTACCAGGACGGCGCCGACAATAAGACAGCCACTGAACGAGGTGAGTCATGAGTTCCAAGCAGAACACTCCAGGCCAGCGTTTCCGCGATGCGGTCGCCAGCGAGCATCCATTGCAGGTGGTCGGCGCGATCAACGCCAACCACGCGCTGCTGGCCAAGCGTGCCGGTTTCAAGGCGATCTACCTGTCCGGTGGCGGGGTGGCCGCAGGTTCGCTCGGTGTGCCGGACCTGGGCATCACCGGCCTGGATGACGTGCTGACCGACGTGCGCCGCATCACCGACGTCTGCGACCTGCCGTTGCTGGTGGACGTGGACACCGGTTTCGGTTCGTCGGCGTTCAACGTGGCGCGCACCGTGAAGTCGATGATCAAGTTCGGCGCGGCGGCGATCCACATCGAGGACCAGGTTGGCGCCAAGCGTTGCGGCCACCGTCCGAACAAGGAAATCGTCAGCCAGCAGGAAATGGTCGACCGCATCAAGGCCGCCGTCGATGCCCGCACCGATGACAGCTTCGTGATCATGGCGCGCACCGACGCGCTGGCCGTCGAAGGTCTGGAATCGGCCCTGGATCGCGCCGCCGCGTGCATCGAGGCCGGCGCCGACATGATCTTCCCGGAAGCCATCACCGAGCTGGAGATGTACAAGCTGTTCGCCAACCGCGTGAAAGCGCCGATTCTGGCCAACATTACCGAGTTCGGCTCGACGCCGCTGTACACCACCGAGCAACTGGCCGGCGCCGACGTGTCGCTGGTGCTGTACCCGCTGTCGGCGTTCCGCGCGATGAACAAGGCTGCGGAAAACGTTTACACCGCGATCCGCCGCGACGGCACGCAACAGAACGTCATCGACACCATGCAGACGCGGATGGAGCTTTACGATCGCATCGATTACCACACCTTCGAGCAGAAGCTCGATGCGTTGTTTGCCGCTAAAAAATGAAGATCAAAAGATCGCAGCCTTCGGCAGCTCCTACAGGAACGCGGTCGATGTAGGAGCTGCCGAAGGCTGCGATCTTTTGCCAACAACACCGTAATTGCAGATTCCCTAACAAATTCAAGATTGGAGACAGCAATGGCCGAAGCAAAAGTACTCAGTGGTGCCGGGCTCCGGGGCCAGGTTGCCGGGCAAACCGCACTGTCCACCGTGGGCCAGGCCGGTGCCGGGCTGACCTATCGCGGCTACGACGTGCGTGAACTGGCGGCAGACGCGCAGTTCGAAGAAGTGGCTTACCTGCTGTTGTACGGTGAGCTGCCGACCCAGGCGCAACTCGACGCCTACCAGCAAAAACTGAGCAAGCTGCGCGATTTGCCGCAAGCGCTGAAAGAAGTGCTGGAACGCATCCCTGCCGACGCGCACCCGATGGACGTGATGCGCACCGGTTGCTCGTTCCTCGGCAACCTTGAACCGGAGAAAGACTTCTCCGAACAGCGCGACAAGACCGACCGCCTGCTGGCCGCGTTCCCGGCGATCATGTGCTACTGGTACCGCTTCAGCCACGACGGCAAACGCATCAACTGCGTCAGCGACGAGCCGAGCATCGGCGGCCACTTCCTGCACCTGCTGCACGACAAGAAGCCGAGCGAACTGCATGTCAAAGTGATGAACGTGTCGCTGATCCTCTACGCCGAGCACGAATTCAACGCCTCGACCTTCACCGCTCGCGTTTGCGCGTCGACCCTGTCCGACCTGTATTCCTGCGTCACGGCGGCCATCGGTTCCCTGCGTGGCCCGCTGCACGGCGGTGCCAACGAAGCGGCGATGGAAATGATCGAGCGCTTCTCGTCGCCGGAAGAGGCGATCAAAGGCACCCTCGGCATGCTCGAGCGCAAGGACAAGATCATGGGCTTCGGCCACGCGATCTATAAGGACAGCGATCCGCGCAACGAGGTGATCAAGGGCTGGTCGAAAAAACTCGCTGACGAAGTCGGCGACACGGTGCTGTTCGCGGTCTCCGAGGCCATCGACAAGACCATGTGGGAGCAGAAGAAACTGTTCCCCAACGCCGACTTCTACCATGCCTCGGCGTACCACTTCATGGGCATCCCGACCAAGCTGTTCACGCCGATCTTCGTCTGCTCGCGCCTGACCGGCTGGGCCGCGCACGTGTTCGAACAGCGCGCCAACAACCGCATCATCCGTCCGAGCGCCGAGTACATCGGCGTTGAACAGCGCAAGTTCGTGCCAATCGAACGTCGCTGAATGGTGAGGGCCCGGAGCCCGAGAGCGCCGCTAGACCCTGTGGGAGCGAGCCTGCTCGCGAAGACGGACTGACATCCAACATTGATGTCGACTGATCTACCGCTTTCGCGAGCAGGCTCGCTCCCACAGTGGACGATGTGTATCTCAACTCCGTGCTGGCCACCCTTTGAAACTACCGTGACCCGAGTCCTGACCCGATGAACACAGCATTCCGCAAAAACCTGCCCGGCAGTTCCCTGGATTACTTCGACGTCCGTGCGGCGGTCGAGGCGATTCAGCCCGGCAGCTACGACACCCTGCCGTACACCTCCCGCGTGCTGGCGGAAAACCTCGTGCGTCGCTGCGACCCGGCCACGCTCACCGATTCGCTGAAACAACTGATCGAGCGCAAACGCGACCTCGACTTCCCGTGGTTCCCGGCGCGGGTGGTGTGCCACGACATTCTCGGCCAGACCGCACTGGTCGACCTCGCCGGCCTGCGTGATGCGATTGCCTTGCAGGGCGGCGACCCGGCGCAGGTCAACCCGGTGGTGCCGACGCAACTGATCGTCGACCACTCGCTGGCGGTGGAGGCGGGCGGTTTCGACAAGCAGGCGTTCGAGAAGAACCGTGCCATCGAAGACCGGCGCAACGAAGACCGTTTCCACTTCATCAACTGGACCAAGAAGGCCTTCAAGAACGTCGACGTGATTCCGCCGGGTAACGGCATCATGCACCAGATCAACCTGGAGAAAATGTCCCCGGTGATCCAGGTGCGTGACGGCGTGGCATTCCCCGACACCTGCGTCGGCACCGACAGCCACACCCCGCACGTCGATGCGCTGGGGGTGATCGCCATCGGCGTTGGCGGCCTCGAAGCCGAGAGCGTGATGCTCGGCCGCGCCTCGTGGATGCGCCTGCCGGAAAGCGTCGGCGTCGAACTGACCGGCAAGCTGCAACCGGGCATCACCGCCACCGACATGGTGCTGGCGCTGACCGAATACCTGCGCAAACAGAAAGTCGTCGGTGCCTGGCTGGAGTTCTTCGGTGAAGGCGCCTCGGCGCTGACCCTCGGCGACCGTGCGACCATCTCCAACATGGCCCCGGAATACGGCGCCACGGCGGCGATGTTCTACATCGACCAGCAAACCATCGATTACCTGAAACTCACCGGTCGCGAAGACCAGCAAGTGCAGCTCGTCGAGCAGTACGCCAGGCTCAACGGTCTGTGGGCCGACAGCCTGAAAGGCGCGCAATACGAGCGCGGCCTGACGTTCGACTTGTCGTCGGTGGTGCGCAACATGGCCGGGCCGAGCAACCCGCACGCTCGCGTAGCGGTGTCAGACCTGGCCGCCAAAGGCATCTCCGGACAGTGGGATGACGTGCCGGGGCAAATGCCTGACGGCGCGGTGATCATCGCGGCGATCACCAGTTGCACCAACACCAGCAACCCGCGCAACGTGATCGCCGCCGGCCTGTTGGCGCGCAATGCCAACAAACTCGGCCTGACCCGCAAACCGTGGGTGAAATCCTCGCTGGCGCCGGGTTCGAAAACCGTTGCGCTGTACCTCGATGAAGCCGGGCTCATCACTGAACTGGAACAACTCGGTTTCGGCGTCGTCGCGTTCGCCTGCACCACCTGCAACGGCATGTCCGGGGCACTTGATCCGGTGATCCAGCAAGAGATCATCGACCGCGATCTGTATGCCACCGCCGTGCTCTCCGGTAACCGCAACTTCGACGGGCGGATTCATCCGTACGCCAAGCAGGCGTTTCTCGCTTCGCCGCCGCTGGTGGTTGCTTACGCCATCGCCGGCACCATCCGTTTTGACATCGAAAAAGATGTGCTGGGTGTGGTCGACGGCAAGGAAATCCGCCTGAAAGACATCTGGCCAAGCGACGAAGAAATCGACGCCGTAGTGAAGTCGTCGGTCAAGCCGGAGCAGTTCCGTCAGGTCTACATTCCGATGTTCGCCATCCATGAAGACACCGGCCCGAAAGTCACGCCGCTGTACGACTGGCGTGAGATGAGCACCTACATCCGCCGTCCGCCGTACTGGGAAGGCGCGCTGGCCGGCGCGCGTCCGCTCAAGGGCATGCGCCCGCTGGCGGTGCTGCCGGACAACATCACCACCGATCACCTGTCGCCCTCCAACGCGATCATGCTCGACAGCGCCGCCGGCGAATACCTGGCGAAAATGGGCCTGCCGGAAGAGGACTTCAACTCCTACGCCACGCACCGTGGCGACCACTTGACCGCGCAGCGTGCAACCTTCGCCAACCCGAAACTGTTCAACGAAATGGTTCAGGAAAACGGCAAGGTCAAGCAAGGCTCGCTGGCCCGCGTTGAGCCGGAAGGCAAGGTGATGCGCATGTGGGAAGCCATCGAAACCTACATGGAGCGCAAGCAGCCGCTGATCATCATCGCCGGCGCCGACTACGGTCAGGGTTCGTCCCGCGACTGGGCGGCCAAGGGTGTGCGTCTGGCGGGTGTCGAAGCGATCGTCGCCGAAGGTTTCGAGCGCATCCACCGCACCAACCTGGTGGGCATGGGCGTGTTGCCGCTGGAGTTCAAGCCGGGCACCGACCGTCACACCCTGGCCATCGACGGCAGCGAGACCTACGACGTGATCGGCGCCCGCACACCGCGCGCCGACCTGACGCTGGTGATCCATCGCAAGAATGGCGAGCGCGTTGAAGTGCCGGTGACCTGCCGTCTGGATACCGCTGAAGAAGTGTCGATCTACGAGGCCGGTGGCGTGTTGCAGCGCTTTGCCCAGGACTTCCTCGAAGAGTCGGCGGTGGCCGTTTAAATCAACTGATGGGGGCATGGGGTTTCAGGCCCCATGCCTTCGGTAAGGAGCATCATGGCTCACGCACCACAAATAAAGATCCCCGCCACCTACATGCGCGGCGGCACCAGCAAAGGCGTGTTCTTCAGCCTCAAGGATCTGCCCGAAGCCGCGCAGGTTCCCGGCCCCGCCCGCGATGCCTTGCTGCTGCGGGTGATCGGCAGCCCCGACCCGTACGACAAGCAGATCGACGGCATGGGCGGCGCCACTTCGAGCACCAGCAAAACCGTGATCCTGTCGAAAAGCATCAAAGCCGATCACGACGTCGATTACCTGTTCGGTCAGGTGTCGATCGACAAACCTTTCGTGGACTGGAGCGGCAACTGCGGCAACCTCTCGGCGGCGGTCGGCTCGTTCGCCATCAGCAACGGTCTGGTCGATGCCAACCGCATTCCGCACAACGGTGTGGCGGTGGTGCGCGTGTGGCAAGCCAACATCGGCAAGACCATCATCGCCCACGTCCCCATCACCAACGGTGAGGTGCAGGAAACCGGTGACTTCGAACTCGACGGCGTGACCTTTCCGGCCGCCGAAGTGCAAGTCGAATTCATGGACCCGGCGGCGGAAGAAGAGGGCGGCGGTGGCTCGATGTTCCCCACCGGCAACCTGATCGATCAGCTTGAGGTGCCGGGTGTCGGCACGTTCCAGGCGACCATGATCAATGCCGGGATCCCGACGATTTTCGTCAACGCCGAAGACATCGGCTACACCGGCACCGAGCTCCAAAGCGCGATCAACAGCGATCCGAAAGCGCTGCAGATGTTCGAAACCATCCGCGCCTACGGTGCGCTGCGCATGGGCCTGATCAGCCATCTGGATGAAGCGGCCAAGCGGCAGCACACACCGAAAGTCGCGTTCGTGGCCAAGCCTGCGGATTACGTTGCGTCCAGCGGCAAGGCGATTGCCGCCGGTGACGTCGACCTGCTGGTGCGTGCGCTGTCGATGGGCAAATTGCACCACGCGATGATGGGCACGGCAGCGGTAGCGATTGGCACGGCGGCGGCGATTTCCGGGACCTTGGTCAACCTTGCGGCGGGTGGCATTGAACGCAATGCCGTGCGCTTCGGTCATCCGTCCGGGACCCTGCGCGTCGGCGCCGAGGCCAGTCTGGAAAACGGTGAGTGGGTGGTGAAGAAAGCCATCATGAGCCGCAGCGCGCGGGTGCTGATGGAAGGCTACGTGCGCGTGCCCGGCGACTCCTTCTGACCCAGTACAAAACCCCCTCGTAGGAGCTGCCGAAGGCTGCGATCTTTTGATTTTGTTTTTGAAGATCAGGATCAAAAGATCGCAGCCTTCGGCAGCTCCTACACGGAGTGCATTCATTAATAAAAAATTGCCAGCCTGAACCGAGGTCCCATCAACGAACCACCGCCAGAGTGAATCGAACATGAGCGCCAACGTCGACCTGAACAACCGCCCCGACTACGACCGTGTCCTGCAGGACATCGCCGATTACGTCCTCACTTTCAAAATCCAGTCTGCCGAAGCCCTCGATACCGCCCGCAACTGCCTGATGGATACGTTGGGCTGTGGCCTGCTGGCGCTGCGTTTTCCCGAATGCACCAAACACCTGGGCCCGCTCGTCGAAGGCACCGTGGTGCCATTTGGCGCACGAGTCCCGGGCACGTCTTATCGCCTCGACCCGGTAAAAGCCGCGTGGGACATCGGCTGCATCGTGCGCTGGCTCGATTACAACGACACCTGGCTCGCCGCCGAGTGGGGGCACCCGTCGGACAACCTCGGCGGGATTCTCGCGGTAGCCGATCACCTGTCGCAAAAGCGCGTGGCCAACGGTGAAGCGCCGCTGACGGTGCGCGATGTGCTGGAAGCGATGATCATGGCCCACGAGATTCAAGGCGTGATCGCGCTGGAAAACTCCTTCAATCGCGTCGGCCTCGATCATGTCCTGCTGGTGAAGGTGGCTTCGACTGCGGTCACCGCGAAACTGATGGGCGCGAGCCGCGAGCAATTGTTGTCGGCGTTGTCGCATGCCTTCGCCGACGGGCAGGCGCTGCGCACCTATCGCCATGCGCCGAATGCCGGGTCGCGCAAATCCTGGGCGGCGGGGGATGCGACCAGTCGCGGCGTGCGTCTGGCCGACATCGCCCTGCGCGGCGAAATGGGTATTCCCGGCGTGCTGACGGCCAGGCAATGGGGCTTCTACGACGTGTCGTTCAGCCACATCAACAACGATCTGGCGCTCAAGCCAGAGGGCAAGCGTGCCTTCAGTTTTTCGCGCCCCTACGGCAGTTATGTGATGGAAAACGTGCTGTTCAAGATCAGCTTCCCCGCCGAATTCCATGCGCAGACCGCCTGCGAAGCGGCGGTCACCCTGCACCCGTTGGTGCGCAATCGGCTGCACGAGATTGACCGCATCGTCATCACCACCCACGAGTCGGCGATTCGCATCATTTCCAAGGTCGGGCCGCTGGCCAACGCCGCCGACCGCGACCACTGCATTCAGTACATGACCGCCGTACCGCTGGCGTTCGGGAACCTGGTTGCCGAGCAGTACGAGGATGATTTCCACGCCGCGCACCCGATCATCGATGTGCTGCGCGAGAAAATGGTCATCGTCGAAGACCCGCGTTTCACCCGCGAATATCTGGAGGCCGACAAACGCTCGATTGCCAACGCCGTGCAGGTGTTTTTCAAGGACGGTTCCAGCACCGAGAATGTGGTGGTCGAATACCCGATCGGCCATCGTCGCCGTCGCGCCGAAGGCATTCCATTGCTTGAAGACAAGTTCAAGGCCAACCTGGCGACGCGCTTCACCGGCCAGCGCAGCCACCAGATCTTCACCTTGTGCAAGGATCAGGCGCAGCTTGAAGCCACGCCGGTCCATCGCTTCGTCGACCTGTTGGTGATTTAGGCGCAGCGCCAGAGCTGCCGAGGGCTATAGGCTGCCCTCGACATCCTCCAGGCTGAACGTTTCGGTGTGGTCGTCGTAGGAGAAAATCTCCGCGTAACGGCCCCAGGCGATCACCACTTCCAGGGTTTTCTCGACGAAGGCTTCGGTCAGCGAGTCCTGCAGTTCCTGCTCGAAACGCACCCGTGGCGCACGGTGACCATTGCGCTCCAGCAGCACCTGACGGATGCGCGCCGCCAGCGGCACATGGCGAATCAGGTGCTCGGCGAACAGGGTTTTGCGTTCCTGGGTGCCGTAGTCAGCGAACAGTTTGCCGGCCTCGGTCAGGGTGATGTCGGCACCCTTGAGTTCGGCGAAACCCAGGTGCTCGATCATCTCGGCCACCGGAAACAGGTCATCGACTTCCAGCAAGCGCCGCTCGGCCACGGTGGGCAGACCGGCGTGGCCGTCGTAGGGTTCGGCGGCGATCGTTTCAATCAGGCCGGCCATCAGGTTGGTCGAGACTTCCGGCAGCGGGCTGCTCATTTTCAGCTCGGGCTTGCCGGCGCTGGCATCGGCGCTGCGGCGGTCGGTCATCTGCGCGTAAATGTCATCGACCATCTGCCGGAAAGTCGGATCCAGCCGATTGCGTGGGTGGGCGAACGGCACTTTGATTTCCGCCACCACCCGCCCGGGGTTGGACGACAACACCAGAATGCGGTCGCACATCAGCACCGCTTCTTCGATGTTGTGGGTGACGATCAGGATCGATTTGATCGGCAGTTGCTTGCCGCTCCACAGATCCAGTAGATCCGTGCGCAAGGTTTCAGCGGTCAGCACATCCAGCGCCGAGAAGGGTTCATCCATCAACAACAGAGTCGGGTTGACCACCAGTGCGCGGGCGAAGCCCACACGTTGGCGCATGCCCCCGGACAGCTCGCGCGGGTAGGCGTTTTCGAAGCCGTCGAGGCCGATCAGGTCAATGGCCGCCAGGGCGCGTTTGCGCGCAGCCTTGCGCTCGACCTGCAACGCTTGCAGGCCGGCCTCGACGTTTTCCAGCACCGTCAGCCACGGGAACAGCGCGAAGGTCTGAAACACCATCGCCACACCTTCGGCCGGGCCGTCGAGCGGTTTGCCGTTGTACAGGACTTCGCCCGACGAAGGTTCGATCAGCCCGGCAATGATCCGCAGCAAAGTCGACTTGCCCGAGCCGGAGCGGCCGAGCATGCCGACGATCTCGCCCTCGCGCAGGGTCAGATCGACGCCGCTGAGCACCTGCAGTTCTTCCTTGCCTTTGCCAAACACCCGGTTCACATCGCTGAGCGAATAGATTTCCGGGCTGGCGGCGGTTGGTTCGGTATAGGTATTCATCACAGCGAATCCCATCAATTGAGGCGGAGTTTGTTTTCGGCCACGGCGTACATCGGCCGCCAGACCAGGCGATTGAAGGCCACGACGAAGATCGCCATCACCACCACGCCCAAGGTGATTTTCGGAAAGTCCCCGGCGGCGGTGGTCTGGGCGATGTACGCCCCGAGGCCGTGGGCGACGACTTTGTCCTGCCCCCAGGAGACGAATTCGGAAACGATGCTGGCGTTCCACGCGCCGCCCGAGGCGGTAATGGCGCCGGTCACGTAGTAAGGGAAAATCCCCGGCAGCATGACCTTGCGCCACCACAGCCAGCCGCGAATGCGGAAGTTGATCGCGGCTTCCTTGTAGTCATTGGGGAAGGCGCTGGCCCCGGCGATCACGTTGAACAGGATGTACCACTGCGTACCGAGCACGATCAGCGGGCTGAGCCAGATGTCCGGGTTCAACTGGTAGCGCAGGATGACGATGACGAACACCGGGAACAGCAGGTTCGCCGGGAATGCCGCAAGGAATTGCGCCAGTGGCTGGATCTTTTCCGCCAGCGCCGGGCGCAGACCGATCATCACCCCCAGCGGCACCCAGATCAGCGAGGCGATGAAGATCAGCCCGGCCACCCGCAGCAGGGTGAAGCACCCCAGCAGCAACACGTGGCCAACCTCGCCGAGGGTCACTTCGGTGCCGACATACAGCACGATGTGGTACAGCGCGTAAGCGGTGAGCAACGCGATCAGCGTGCCCCAGACCCCGTCGATCAGCTTCGACGTCGCCGGGTTGTCCGAGGCGATGGCCTGGCGCGCCGCACGCGGCAGGTTCAAACGCATGTTGCCGAGCCGGCTGATGACGCGACTGAACGGGCGCAGCAGGCGCTGGATCAAGCGGGTGCGCTGGATCAGGTTCAGCACCCATGACTCCGGCGCGGCGGTCTGCGAAGCCGTGTTTTCCATGCGGAACTTGTCGGCCCAGGCCACCAGCGGGCGGAACAGGAACTGGTCGTAGATGAGGATGACCACGATCATGGTCAGGATCACGTAGCCCACCGCGTGCAGGTTCTGCTGCGCGATGGCCAAGGCCAGGTACGAACCGATTCCCGGGAGGGTGATGGTCTGGTCGCCGACGGTGATCGCTTCCGACGCCACCACGAAGAACCAGCCGCCGGACATGCTCATCATCATGTTCCAGATCAATCCGGGCATGGCGAACGGCACGTCGAGCTTCCAGAACTTCTGCCAGCCGGACAGTTGCAGGTTGGTCGACACCTCCACCAAGTCGCGCGGCAGCATGCGCAGCGACTGGTAGAAGCTGAAGGTCATGTTCCACGCCTGACTGGTGAAAATGGCAAAGATCGCGGCGAACTCGGCGCCCAGTACCCGGCCGGGAAACAGCAGCAGAAAGAACGTCACGGTGAACGAGATGTAACCCAGCACCGGCACCGATTGCAGGATGTCCAGCACCGGCACCAGCAGCTTTTCCGCGCGGCGGCTTTTGGCCGCCAATGTGCCGTAGAGCAGGGTGAAGATCAGTGCCGCGACCATCGCCGCGAGCATGCGTAAGGTGGTGCGCATCGCATACTCAGGCAGGTTGCCCGGGTCGAGGGAAATCACCTCGCTCTGCAAGGTGGTGATCGGCGCCCAGGTTTCCCGGGCGGTAATCGAGAAAAACAGCAGGAAGCCGACCACCAGCGGCAGGGCGATCAAATCCCAGCGATTGGGCAGCAGGCGTCTGGCCGTGGCCGGGATGTAGTGACGGAACACTTTCTTCATAAGCTGTGATTCCAGCGGTTTCCGAGTGGGGCGCGGCAGTCTGAGCGTAGCTTTTGTCTGCACGACCCACCGAGAATGAGCGGACGCTCGTTCTTCAGGTTCAAGTGGGAAGTGAATGTTGCAGGCCTGTTGAATTCGACAGGCCGGGAGGGCAGGCGCATCGGGTGTTTAACCCGGATGCGCTGCTTGCGCGGATTGTATTGTTTGAGATGTTACAAAGACGTAAAGAACGCGTCGGTTTTGGGTGAAGAAATTTTCATCCACGCAAGCTCGACCGTTCAGGCGAAACGCAGGATCACCCGACGATTGTGCTGGCTTTTCTTCTCGATTTTTTCGCAATAGACCTCGCCGATTTCCCGGGTGTTGACCACGTGGGTGCCGCCACAGGGCTGCAGGTCGATGCCTGCCACCTCAATCACGCGCAGATCACCCTGGATTGCCGGTGGCCGGTTGGTCTTGCTGCCGATCCGTTCCAGCAGCGCGGGGTATTGCGCGGCTGGCATGCTCAGGACGTTGACCGCGCACGCGCGCTCGATCAGCGCGTTGAGGTCGCGGGTGATGCGCTCTTTGTCGAGGGTCATTTGCGGCAGATCGAAATCCAGCCGGCCCTTGTCGGCGCTGATGCTGCAACCGGTCACGGGTGCATCGATGAGCGCGCCTAGCAGGTGCAGGCAGGTGTGCATCTTCATGTGCTGGTAACGCCGCTGCCAGTCGAGGCTGGCGTTGAGCAGCGTGCCGACGCCAAGGTGCGGCGGGCACTGCGCCACCTGGTGCCAGATGATCGACGGCAGCGCCGGGTCGCGCACGGTGCCGGTGACGTCGATCCGGGTACCGTCCGCCAGAGTGAAGTGCCCGCTGTCCCCCGGCTGCCCGCCGCCAGTGGGGTAGAACAGCGTGTGTTCGAGTACGACGGCCTGATCGACCACGCCGATCACCCGCGCGCTGAAATTGCGCCGGTAGGGTTCGGCGTTAAACAGGCTGAGGGTTTCCATGGTGTGTACCGACATTTGAACCTCCGATGTTCAAAGTTGAGTGTTGTGGGGGATTTCAACGCTTGAGCGGCAGCTTGGTGATCGCGAAACCGGCGAGCAGGATCGCTGAATACAGCATCAGCTCCCGTGATACCGGCGTGCCTTCGTACCAGGCGCCGATGAGCAGGGCGAACACCGGAAAAATGATGAACACGAACGACAGCAATACCGGGCTCAGGCGTTTGAGCAGGATGAAATACGCGATGAAGCCGCCCACCGACGCCACCAGTCCGAGGTAAAGCAGGGCGCCCCAGGAGCGTGCGGTGATGTCCTTGAAGACCGGTGTTTCTACATTCAATCCGACAATAAATAACATCAGCCCGGCGATGCCGATCGGCAGGGTGTTGTAGGTGATCACGCTGATCGCGCTGCCGTGTTTCTTGGTCACCACGTAGCACAGCGCATGCAGGATCGCCGCACACAGAATCGCCAGCACACCGAGCCATTCGGCCTGATCCAGATGCAGGCCCTGGCTGCGAATGATCATGAACAGGCTGGCGAAACCGATGGCGATGCCGAGCAACTGTGTCGGGAGGATTTTTTCGCGCAGAAACAGCGCGGAAAAAATCAGGATGAACACCGGCATGCAACTGAACAGCAGCGCGGTCAGGCCGGACGAAACATGCAGTTCGCCGTAGTTGAGCAGGTAGTACGGCAGGCTGAAATACGACAGCGTGACGAACACGAAAAACCAGCGGCTCTGCCGCGGGAACAGCAGCGGCGCCTTGCGCAACACGGCGAAGCTGAGGAACAGCGGGAAGGCAATCAGAAAGCGCAGTCCCGCAGCCGTCAGCGGCGGCACGCTTTCCACGGCAATCTTGATCCCCAGCCAGGTGGTGCCCCAACTCAGGCAGACGATCAGAAACAGCGTGCAGGTGAGCAAACCGGCGAGCCAAGGCTTGCTGGCGCTTAACGGGGCGCTGATGGCAGTCGACATGCTTTGTACTCCGCAGCAGAGGAATTGACCTCGTCGGTAAAAAGGACTATCCCTGATTGCACCTGTTTTCAGCACGCTATTCGGGGCGACAATGACTGTCAAAGTAAGTATTGCCATGGTGTCAATCCTGCGTGACGGCCTCGCCAATGGCGTCGGCGTGAAGTACAAACGCCTGGCGGATGCGGTGGAGCAAGCCATTGCCGAAGGGGTGATCGCTGCCGGCGCGAAGTTGCCGCCGCACCGGTTATTGGCCGACAGCCTCGGCGTGACCATCGGCACCGTCAGTCGTGCCTATGGCGAATTGGAACGGGTCGGTCTGGTCGTCGCGCGTGTAGGAGACGGCACTTTCGTGCGTCAGCGCGGGATGGAACGAACGCGGGACAAGGGCTTTCGCAATGTCAGCGAAGAGCCGCGGGCTTGCTTCGACATGAGTCGGAATCAGCCGATTCCCGGGCAGGAAAGCGCTTTCATGAGTCTGACCCTACAGACCCTGGCCCACGATTCGCAGAGCCTGCAGCAGTTGACCGGCTACACCGCCGAAACCGGCTTGCCCCGGCACCGACAGGCGGGCGCTTACTGGCTGAGCCATGGGGCATTTCAGGCGGATGCCGATCAAGTGTTGTGCGTCAACGGTGGTCAGCACGGGCTGCTATGCGCATTGATGGGCTTGCTCAAGGCGGGTGACACGGTGGTCACCGAGCATCTTTCCTACCCGGGTTTGATCAGCGTCGCACGCCAACTCGGGATCAAACTGATCGGTGTCGCAATGGATGCCGAAGGCCTGTTGCCGTCGGCGCTGGAGGACGTCTGCCGGCAGCATCGGGTGTCGGCGTTGTATTGCACGCCAACGATCCAGAATCCTACGGCGGCGGTGATGTCGGTACCACGGCGCGAAGCCATTGCCGTCATCTGCCGGCAACACAATCTGCTGATTTTCGAGGACGAGGCGCATGCGCTGCTGGATCGCCAGCGACCGCTGCCCCTGAGCGCGTTTGCGCCGGAGCGGGCGGTGCTGATCGGCAGTTTGAGCAAAGCGGTGTCAGCCGGGCTGCGTATCGGTTACCTGCACGCGCCGCACGCGTTACTCGGGCGTTTGAGTTCAGCCATTCGCGGGACGTGCTGGATGGCCAATCCGTTGGCAATGGAGGTGGCGTGCCGCTGGATCGAAAGCGGCATTGCCACACAACTGCTCAACGAACAAATCAGTGAAATTGGCCGGCGCAAGGCCTTGGTCAGCGCGACGTTGCAAGACCTGGCGTACAGGACGCACGTCAACAGCCCGCATTTCTGGATCGAAGTACCCGAGCTATGGCGCGCGTCGCAGATTGCTGCGGAACTGAAGGAGAACAACTACTTGGTGTCCACTGCCGAGGCCTTTGCGGTCGGGCATGCGGCGGTGCCGCAGTTCATTCGGGCGAGTGTGTGCAATTCGGTGGGGGATGACCGGTTGTTGCTGGACGGGTTTGAAGCGTTGGCCAGGGCATTAACAGAGACTGTGTGATCGTTCATCGCGGGCAAACCCGCGATGGCGCCACAACAGATGCCAAAAAACTATTTGAACCGCCGCTCCACACCTTTCTCCACCAGAATCTTCGCCGAAATCTCTTCCACCGAAAAATGCGTGGAGTTGATGTGCGCAATGTTCTCGCGGCGGAACAGGTTTTCCACTTCGCGCACCTCGAATTCGCACTGGGCGTAGCTCGAGTAGCGGCTGTTGGGCTTGCGCTCGTTGCGGATCGCGGTGAGGCGGTCCGGGTCGATGGTCAGGCCGAACAGTTTGTGCTGATGGGCGCGCAGGGCGGTCGGCAGGGTCAGGCGCTCCATGTCGTCTTCGGTCAGCGGGTAGTTGGCCGCGCGGATGCCGAATTGCATCGCCATGTACAGGCACGTCGGCGTCTTACCACAACGCGACACGCCCACTAGTATCAGGTCGGCCTTGTCGTAATAGTGGGTGCGCGCGCCGTCGTCGTTGTCGAGGGCGAAGTTCACTGCCTCGATGCGCTCCATGTAATTGGAGTTGTGCCCGATCGAATGCGACTTGCCGACGGTGTAGGAGGAATGCTCGGTCAGTTCCTGTTCGAGCGGCGCCAGGAAGGTCGAGAAAATGTCGATCATGAAACCATTGGAGGTCGCGAGAATCTCACGGATGTCCTGATTGACGATGGTGTCGAAGATGATCGGGCGCAAGCCGTCGGTTTCAGCGGCTTTGTTGATTTGTTGTACCATGGCCCGCGCTTTGTCCACGTTGTCGATATACGGCCGCGTGAGCTTGGTGAAGGTAATGTTTTCGAACTGCGCCAGAAGGCTTTGACCCAGGGTTTCGGCGGTAATGCCGGTGCCATCGGAGATAAAGAAAGCAGATCGTTTCATTTGCACCTTGGGCCTTAAGCTAGTGACGAATCTTGGATATGATAGGCGCGATTTGCCGGCCGCCATTGGCCCGCATTCTCACTTATTTTCCAGGTCCAGGCCATACAGCCGGCCAACGCTCCCCCGAGCTGCCGGTTTCTGAGCTTTTCCAACACAGTTAGTGGAGAGATCACCTTGGTAGAGTACGTAGTTTCCCTCGATAAGCTCGGCAAACACGATGTTGAGCATGTGGGGGGCAAGAACGCATCCCTGGGCGAGATGATCAGCAACCTGGCGGGTGCCGGTGTGTCGGTCCCCGGCGGCTTTGCCACCACCGCGCAGGCCTATCGCGACTTTCTCGAACTGAGCGGCCTCAACGATCAGATCCACAAGGCTCTCGACGCCCTGGACGTCGACGACGTCAATGCGCTGGCCAAGACTGGCGCGCAGATCCGTCAATGGATCATGGACGCCGAATTCCCTGAAAAACTCAATACCGAGATCCGCACCGCGTTCGCCGCGTTGTCGGCCGGTAATCCTGACGTGGCCGTGGCCGTGCGTTCCTCGGCAACCGCCGAAGACTTGCCGGACGCATCGTTTGCCGGCCAGCAGGAAACCTTCCTGAACATCCGTGGCGTGGAAAACGTTATCCGCGCCGCCAAAGAGGTGTTCGCCTCGCTGTTCAACGACCGTGCGATTTCCTACCGCGTGCACCAGGGCTTCGACCACAAACTGGTCGCCCTGTCGGCAGGCGTGCAGCGCATGGTGCGTTCGGAAACCGGCACCGCCGGCGTGATGTTCACCCTCGATACCGAATCCGGTTTCCGTGACGTGGTGTTCATCACCGGCGCCTACGGCCTGGGCGAAACCGTCGTACAAGGCGCGGTGAACCCGGACGAATTCTACGTACACAAAGGCACCCTGGAGGCTGGTCGCCCGGCGATCCTGCGGCGCAACCTCGGCAGCAAAGCGATCAAGATGATCTACGGCGACGAGGCCAAGGCCGGTCGTTCCGTGAAGACCGTCGATGTTGACAAGGCTGAACGCGCGCGCTTCTGCCTGACCGACGCCGAAGTCAGCGAGCTGGCAAAGCAGGCGATGATCATCGAGAAGCACTATGGCTGCCCGATGGACATTGAATGGGCCAAGGACGGTGATGACGGCAAGCTGTACATCGTGCAGGCGCGTCCGGAAACCGTGAAAAGCCGCACCCAGGCCAACGTCATGGAACGTTACCTGTTGAAAGAAACCGGCACTGTGCTGGTGGAAGGTCGTGCCATTGGCCAGCGCATCGGCGCCGGTAAAGTGCGGATCATCAAGGACGTCTCCGAAATGGACAAAGTCCAGGCCGGCGACGTATTGGTCTCCGACATGACCGACCCGGACTGGGAACCGGTCATGAAGCGCGCCAGCGCCATCGTCACCAACCGTGGCGGCCGTACCTGCCACGCGGCGATCATCGCCCGTGAACTGGGGATTCCGGCGGTCGTGGGTTGCGGCAACGCCACTCAGCTGCTGAAGGATGGCCAGGGTGTGACCGTGTCCTGCGCCGAAGGCGATACCGGTTACATCTTCGAAGGCGAGCTGGGTTTCGACGTCAAGAAGAACTCCGTGGACGCCATGCCGGAGCTGCCGTTCAAGATCATGATGAACGTCGGCAACCCGGACCGTGCCTTCGACTTCGCGCAGCTGCCGAACGCCGGTGTGGGCCTGGCCCGTCTGGAGTTCATCATCAACCGCATGATCGGCGTGCACCCCAAGGCACTGCTGAACTACGACGGCCTGCCGCAGGAAATCAAGGACAGCGTCGACAAGCGCATCGCCGGTTACGACGATCCGGTCGGCTTCTACGTCGAAAAACTGGTTGAAGGCATCAGCACCCTCGCTGCAGCGTTCTGGCCGAAGAAGGTCATCGTGCGGCTGTCGGACTTCAAGTCCAACGAGTACGCCAACCTGATCGGCGGCAAGCTGTACGAGCCGGAAGAAGAAAACCCGATGCTGGGCTTCCGTGGCGCTTCGCGTTACATCAGCGAATCGTTCCGTGACTGCTTCGAACTCGAATGCCGCGCGCTGAAACGCGTACGCAACGAGATGGGCCTGACCAACGTCGAAATCATGGTGCCGTTTGTCCGTACCCTCGGCGAAGCCAGTCAGGTGGTCGACCTGCTCGCCGAAAACGGCCTGGCCCGTGGCGACAACGGCCTGCGCGTGATCATGATGTGCGAACTGCCGTCCAACGCGATTCTCGCTGAAGAATTCCTCGAATTCTTCGACGGTTTCTCGATCGGTTCCAACGACCTGACTCAGCTGACACTGGGTCTGGACCGTGACTCCGGGATCATCGCGCACCTGTTCGACGAGCGTAATCCGGCGGTGAAGAAGCTGCTGGCGAACGCGATTGCCGCGTGCAACAAGGCCGGCAAGTACATCGGCATCTGCGGTCAGGGCCCTTCGGACCACCCGGACCTGGCCAAATGGCTGATGGAGCAGGGCATCGAAAGCGTGTCGCTGAACCCGGACTCCGTACTGGAAACCTGGTTCTTCCTCGCGGAAGGTCAGGCACCGGCCTGATAAGTATGTGAACGGCCCGCTCCCGCAGGGGGGCGGGGCCTTGAGATTGAGTAGGGCGGGCTCCTGTAGATGCCGCCCTTTTTTGTGCAAGAGCATTATGCAAAGCAGCAGCAACCTATTTCCTGTCGCCCTGATCAGCGCCGAACGGCGCGGTGATCTGAGCGAAGACGTCTATCGTTTGAAACCCGGCAACAGCCCAGACTGGTCCGTGGAGATCGCCGTGACCCGCCTGGGCATGGCTGACGAGCCGGCCTCCCGTGGCGTGCCGGTGATTCTGCTGCACGGCAGTTTTTCCAACCGACGCTTCTGGTTTTCCCCCAAAGGCCTGGGGTTGGGCGCCTACCTGACGCGCCTGGGCTTCGATGTGTGGATCCCGGAAATGCGCGGCCACGGCCTGTCGCAGCGCAACGAAGACTATCGGCGCAATCGCGTGGCCGACTACGCCCGTTACGATCTGCCGGCGATTGCCGCGTTCGTGCGCGAGCAGAGCGGGCAGGTGCCGCACTGGATCGGCCATTCGCTGGGCGGCATCACCCTGGCGGCGGCGCTGGGCGGCGAATACCTCGGCGAGCCGGCGGTGGCCTCGGCGGCGTTCTTCGGCACTCAGGTCAGTCGCACTTACTGGCCGCTGAAGATCCCGCCGGTGGAGTGGAGCGGGCGCTTCATTCTCAAGCGTTTCGCGCAATTGTCCGGCTCACGCCTCAAGCGCGGCCCGGAAGACGAGCCGATCGGGCTGGCGCTGGAAAGCATGCGCTGGTACGGCCTGTTCGGGCGTTTTGGCGACAAGGACAAGGATTGGTGGGCCGGTCTCGCTGAGGTGCAGGTGCCCGTGCTGGCGGTGACGGCGGCGGGGGATCATCAGGATCCGGCGTGGGCCTGTCGCAAACTGTTCGAGCAGATCGGTTCCGAGCACAAACAGTTCGTCAATCTGGGGCGCGAACAGGGCTTCAGCGACAACTTCGGGCATGTCGAGATGCTGGTGAGCAAGGCCGCGCAGGCCGAGGTCTGGCCGCTGGTGGCGCGCTGGCTGCAGGATCAGCACACACCATTGCTGGGCGAGAAGCCGGATCTGGCCGCCGCGGTCTGAGCCGGAGGCTCTGAAAAGGGCATTTCGTTCGGATCGGCTTGCGGCTAAGATATGACGCATTGTGCAATTCTGGTCATATTTGGTGGCTGTTTAGCTATTACGTTTCAGCGTTTGTTCAGGTTCGTTCAGCGACCATTGCATGAACTAAGGTAAACAGCGACCGCCGGGACTCGTTTCAAAAGAGTGCGACATCCTTGATCGTCTTCCTTGTTACAGGAGTTTTTCGATGAACCATTACCTCACGCCTGACCTGTGCGACGCCTATCCGGAGCTGGTGCAGGTGCTGGAACCGATGTTCAGCAATTTCGGCGGCCGTGATTCCTTCGGCGGCGAAATCGTGACCGTCAAATGCTTCGAAGACAACTCGCTGGTCAAGGAACAGGCCGAGCTCAAGGGCAACGGCAAGGTGCTGGTGGTCGATGGCGGCGGTTCGCTGCGTCGCGCGCTGCTGGGCGACATGATCGCCGAGAAAGCCGCGAAAAACGGCTGGGAAGGCATGGTCATCTACGGTTGCATCCGTGATGTCGACGTCATTGCCCAGACCGATCTCGGCGTGCAGGCGCTGGCCAGCCATCCGATGAAGACCGAAAAGCGCGGCATCGGCGACCTCAACGTGCCAGTGACTTTCGCCGGAGTGACGTTCCACCCGGGCCACTACATTTATGCGGACAACAACGGCGTGATCGTTTCGCCAAGTCCGCTGCAGATGCCTGAATAAGTTTTCGATAAAGGGATGCGGATGTTCGAGGAAGAAAACGCGCAGTGGGGGCTGGTGCACGCCCTGGTACTGGACGGTAAAGGCGGTGCGCGTTCGATAGCCCGGACTGAGCTCGACGATCTGCAGCTGCAGGCGCATGAGAGCCTGTGGCTGCACTGGGATCGCAGTCACCCGCAAACCCAGACCTGGCTGCGCAAATCCAGCGGCCTGAATGAATTCGCCTGCGACCTGCTGCTCGAAGAAAACACCCGGCCGCGCCTGTTGCCATTGCCGGATGCCGAGCTGCTGCTGTTTCTACGCGGGGTCAACCTCAATCCAGGTGCCGAGCCGGAAGACATGGTCTCGGTGCGGATTTTCGCCTCCGCCCAGCGCGTCATCTCGTTGCGTCTGCGTCCGCTGCGCGCCACCGATGAACTGTTGGCGCTGCTCAGTGAGGTCAAAGGCCCGAAAACCTCCTCGGAATTGATCCTTTATCTGGCGCAATTGCTCACCCACAAGGTGCAGGATCTGGTCACGTGTCTGTCGGAACTTGTCGATGAAGAGGAAGAAAAACTGGATGCCGACGAACGGTATACCCCCGAGCATGGCTCGATTTTGCACATCCGTCGTCGGGCGGCCGGACTGAAGCGTTTTCTGGCACCGCAGCGGGATATTTTCGGACAACTGACGCGGATAAAACTGCCGTGGTTTGTCGACGATGACGCCGACTACTGGAACGAATTGAACAACAGCCTGACCCGCTATCTCGAAGAGCTCGAATTGACCCGAGAGCGCATGGGGCTTGTGCTGGAGGCCGAAGACCGGCGTTTGAACGTGCGCATGAATCGCACAATGTACCGCTTCGGCATCATCACCTGCATCTTCCTGCCGATGAGTTTTCTCACCGGTTTGCTGGGTATCAACGTCGGCGGAATTCCGTTCTCGAGCAGCCCTTATGGTTTCCTGATTGCCTGCCTGACCGTGCTGGCGATGGCCTTCGGTCAGTGGTGGTTATTCCGCCGTTTGCGCTGGGTATGAAAATGCAACATGTGACCCGACCAAATCTGCCCGCGTCTTTCACAGACATCACGAGAGGTGCGTATGCACGATCCGTTTGAACAGTCTTTGCGCGACATGCTCAACGCCTCGCCGTCCAGCCGCGACGACGACGCCTGCCTGGGTCGCGTACTCAAAACCGCCAACCGCCAGGTCGGCGCCGGTGATCTGTTCAGCCTGCTGGGCCGCTGGCTGCCCGCGCTGATGATCGCCCTGAATAACGGATCGGCCCACGTCTCGCCGGTTTCCCGTCTTCGTAAAACTACTGCACGCACTGCTGATAAGGCTGATTGAATATGGAACTTGATCTCTGGACTCAGAGCCTCGTCACTGCAATGACTGCGTTGTGGACCAAAGTCGCCAATTTCATCCCGAACCTGTTCGGCGCGCTCGTAGTGCTGCTGTTGGGCTTCGTGGTGGCCAAGTTGCTCGATACCTTGCTCTCCAAGTTGCTCGCCAAGCTGGGCCTCGATCGCCTGATGGGCGGCACCGGGCTGACCAAATTGATGTCGCGGGCCGGGCTGCAAGTGCCGATTTCGACCCTGATCGGCAAGATCGTCTATTGGTTTGTTCTGCTGATTTTCCTGGTTTCTGCAGCAGAGTCGCTTGGACTTGAGCGAGTTTCAGCTACGCTGGACATGCTGGCGCTGTATTTGCCGAAAGTTTTCGGTGCCGCGCTGGTGCTGCTGGTCGGTGTTTTGCTCGCACAACTGGCCAACGGCCTGGTGCGCGGGGCGGCGGAAGGCGTAGGACTGGACTACGCTTCGGGTTTGGGTCGCATCGCTCAAGGGCTGGTGATCATCATCAGCATCTCGGTCGCGATCAGTCAGCTTGAGGTCAAGACTGACCTGCTGAACCATGTGATTGTCATCGTATTGATTACCGTTGGTCTGGCGGTTGCGCTGGCAATGGGGTTGGGAAGCCGGGAAATTGCCGGTCAGATTCTTGCGGGAATCTATGTGCGTGAGTTGTATCAGGTTGGGCAACAAGTGCGTGTTGGTGAGGTCGAAGGCCAGATCGAAGAGATCGGCACGGTTAAAACCACATTGCTGACCGATGACGGTGAGCTAGTCTCACTCTCCAATCGGATCCTGCTGGAACAGCATGTGAGTAGCCGCTAACCCGGCAAACCCTGCTAATGTATGCCGCCGCGAAATGCCCTGAGAGGGTAGCGGCGGACATTGACCTGACTGTCGGCACGACTTGTTTTGAATAAAGCCCAAACGCTATCCACGCGCTATGACCCCCGTGAGCTCTCTGATGAGGAGCTGGTCGCGCGCTCGCATACCGAGCTGTTTCACGTAACGCGCGCCTATGAAGAGCTGATGCGCCGGTACCAGCGAACATTATTTAACGTTTGTGCGAGATATCTTGGGAACGATCGCGACGCAGACGATGTCTGTCAGGAAGTGATGCTGAAGGTGCTGTACGGCCTGAAGAACTTCGAGGGGAAATCGAAGTTCAAGACCTGGCTGTACAGCATCACTTACAACGAATGCATCACGCAGTATCGGAAGGAACGGCGAAAGCGTCGCTTGATGGACGCTTTGAGTCTGGACCCCCTGGAAGAAGCGTCGGAAGAAAAGGCGCCGAAACCCGAGGAAAAGGGCGGACTTGATCGCTGGCTGGTGTATGTGAACCCGATTGACCGTGAAATTCTGGTGCTACGATTTGTCGCAGAACTTGAGTTTCAGGAGATCGCAGACATCATGCACATGGGTTTGAGTGCGACAAAAATGCGGTACAAACGTGCTCTAGACAAATTACGTGAGAAATTTGCAGGCATTGCTGAAACTTAGTTCAGCGCAAATATCTCTTACGTGTAGGCAAGTTCTGATAGACTTGCCGCCGAGTTGTCCCCCGGTTTGCGGGACTGCTTCACAATCACCAGATGGGGATTTAACGGATGAAACTGAAAAACACCTTGGGCTTGGCCATTGGTTCTCTTATTGCCGCTACTTCGTTCGGCGCACTGGCACAAGGCCAAGGCGCAGTTGAAGGCGAGATCAACTACAAGAAGCAGTACAACGACAGCATTGATCATGTCGAAGACGGCTTCAACCCAGGCGCCAAAATCGGTTACTTCCTGACCGACGACGTCTCCGTCAACTTCGGCTGGGATCGTAACAACCACACCCGTTCGAACGACGGTACCGGTAGCCAAAAACTGCGCGGTGACAACTTCGGTCTGACCGCTCAATACCACTTCAACAACGCTGGCGACGCTCTGCGTCCATACGTTGAAGGTGGCGTTAAGCACGGCAACCTGACCAACGTAGCTGCTGACGGCCACACCGGTCGCGACCAGTCGACTTTCCTGACTGCTGGCGCTGGCGTTAAGTACTACTTCGCCGAAAACTTCTTCGCCCGTGCTGGCGTAGAAGCTGACTACAAACTGGACAACGGCCGTTGGGACTACGCTCCATCGGTTGGTCTGGGTGTGAACTTCGGTGGCGGCGGCAAGCCAGCTGCTGCTCCAGTTCCAGCACCAGCTGAAGTCTGCTCCGACAGCGACAACGATGGCGTTTGCGACAACGTTGACAAGTGCCCGGACACCCCAGCCAACGTAACTGTTGACGCTGATGGCTGCCCAGCAGTTGCTGAAGTTGTTCGTGTAGAGCTGGACGTGAAGTTCGACTTCGACAAGTCGGTCGTCAAGCCAAACAGCTACGCTGACATCAAGAACCTGGCTGACTTCATGAAGCAGTACCCAGCCACTCACACCACTGTTGAAGGTCACACTGACTCCGTCGGTCCTGACGCTTACAACCAGAAACTGTCTGAGCGTCGTGCAAACGCCGTTAAGCAAGTTCTGACCCAGCAGTACGGTGTTGAGTCGTCCCGCGTTCAGTCGATCGGCTACGGCGAATCCCGCCCAGTTGCTGACAACAAAACTGAAGCTGGTCGCGCTGTTAACCGTCGCGTAGAAGCGCAGGTTGAAGCTCAAGCTAAGTAATTAGCTCGCCGCTTTGAGAAAAGCCCGGCTTAGGCCGGGCTTTTCTTTGCCTGCGATTTGGTGAAACCGGGGTTGTCAGGCCAATCGGTTGGCTGGCCAGTGAATCGAATCGACTTGGGTTGCAGCCGCTGCGACGGCGCCTATGACCAGAATCGCAGGGCTCTTGAGCTGGAAACCAAGGGCATCGTCTTCCATCGCTGTCAGATTGCTGCGGCATTCGCGCTGCTCCGGCAACGAGGCGTTCTCGATCATCGCCACCGGCGTATCCGCCGCCATGCCGCCCGCCAGCAGTTGCTCGCGAATCTCACCGAGCTTCGCCACCCCCATGTAAATCACCAGCGTCGTCCCGCCTTGCGCTAGCGCCCGCCAGTTCAACTGGCTGTCGTCCTGTGTGTGGGCCGTGACCAGCGTCACGCCCCGGGCCACGCCGCGCAAAGTCAGCGGAATATCACACTGGGTCGCGCCGGCCAGTCCGGCGGTGATGCCATTGACTAGCTCCACCTCGACCCCGCGCTCGCGCAACCACTGAGCTTCCTCACCCCCACGCCCGAAAATGCACGGATCGCCGCCCTTGAGCCGCACTACGCATTTGCCCTGACGGGCATAACGCAGCATCAGCCGATGGATGAACGCTTGGGGCGTCGAGCGGCAGCCGCCGCGTTTGCCGACCGCGATAATCCGCGCAGCAGGGCAGTGCTCAAGTACCGCCTCATTGACCAGATCGTCGATCAGCACCACCTCGGCCTCGCGCAAGGCACGCGCCGCTTTGAGCGTCAGCAATTCAGGATCACCGGGGCCCGCGCCCACCAGCCAGACTTTCGCGTTCATGGTGTTTTCCTCTTCAGATGACGGCGACCGGACGCACTTCGGCGGTCAGCAAACGCTTGATTTCCGGGACGCAGGAACCGCATTGCGTGCCGCACCCCAACTTGTTTTTCAAACCCTGCAGATCCAGACCTTCACGGATACCGGCGCAGACCGCGCTGTGGCTGACGTTCTTGCAGTTGCACAAGGTTTTGTCCGCCACAACCTGCGCGCTGGCATTGCCCGGCGGTGCACTCATCGGTGCCAGCAGCCAGCGCCGCAGTTGTTCGTCGGCACGACCCTCCAGCCACAGGCCTTGCAACCAGTGCTGAGCGAGGGTTTCGCCGGCCTGGCGGATCGCGGTGATTCGCCCGTTTTCGATGCGCACCCGTTTACCGATGGCGCGGCGAGGATCGTCATAAGCCAGCACCGGCCCGTCGATCAGGGCCAGGCACTGGTCGATTTCACGCAGTAATTGCGGTTCTGGTGCCACTGCGCTGGCTGCGCGTATCAGCAGCGCAGGCCGTTCACGTCCGACAAGGCTGAGACTTGCGTAGGAAAACGCCTCACAGAGCGGTCGAAGCGCCTCGAAATGCCGTTGAACATCGCCCTCGATCAGTGCGAACAGTTGCCATGGCAAATTCACCGGCTCCAGCCGCACACCGCTATGCTTGAGTTCCGGCTGTTTCGACAAAGGATCGAAGGCGGGCAGGGTCAGGCTGTTCACACCGCCCTTGAGGAAACGATCACCCCAGTGCATCGGCAGGAACGCCTGGCCCGGACGCACGCTGTCATCGCTGGCGACCGCCACAATCACCGCGCCCCGACGACTTTTCAGATTCACCAGATCCCCCGGCTGCAAGCGGTGACGGCGCAATTCGTCCGGATGCAGGCTCAACACAGCTTCGCTGACATGACCGAATAACTGCGCCGCCGTGCCGGTGCGGCTCATGCCGTGCCATTGATCACGCAGGCGGCCGGTGATCAGGGTCAGGGGAAAACGTGCGTCGCGTTGTTCCTTGGCGGCGCGATAGGGATCGGCAACGAACTGCGCGCGCCCGTTCGCTGTAGGAAAGATCCCGTCGCCATACAGTCGGGCTGTGCCTTGGCGAGCGCCAGCGGGGAAGGGCCATTGCTGTGGCCCCAGCTCATCAATCAACCCATGGCTGACCCCGGACAAATCCAGATCGCGTCCTCGGGTCAGTTGTTTGTACTCGTCAAAAAGCTGCGCCGGTTGTTCGAACGCAAACAGCCCCGGCTGCTGCGGGCGCAGACGCTTCTCCAGGCGTTGTGCGAAATCTACGGTGATCGCCCAGTCCGGTCGTGCTTCACCCGGTGCGGCAATGGCCTGGCGGACGTGGGAAATCCGCCGTTCGGAGTTGGTCACCGAACCTTCCTTCTCGCCCCAACTGGCCGCCGGCAACAGCAGATCGGCAAACGCTGCGGTTTCGGTGGTGCGAAACGCCTCCTGCAACACCACGAACGGACAAGTCTCCAGCGCGGCGCGCACGGCGTTCTGATCCGGCATCGATTGTGCGGGGTTGGTGCAGGCAATCCACAACGCCTTGATCTTGCCGCTGCGCACCTGTTCAAACAGTTCGATGGCGCTGAGACCGGTATTCTCCGGCAGCTTATCCACACCCCAATACGCCGCTACTTCGGCGCGGTGCTCCGGATTGGCGACTTCACGGTGACCTGGCAACAAGTTGGAAAGGCTGCCGGTTTCCCGTCCGCCCATGGCATTCGGCTGACCGGTCAGGGAGAAAGGTCCTGCACCCGGACGGCCGATTTGCCCGGTGGCCAAGTGCAGATTGATCAGCGCGCTGTTCTTCGCGCTACCAGCGGTGGATTGGTTCAGGCCCATGCACCACAGCGACAGAAAACTCGGCGCGGTGCCGATCCATTCGGCGCATTGCTGCAACTGCTCGACACTGATCCCGCACAGTTGCGACACCATCGCCGGCGTGTAGTCGCGCACCAGGCTTTTCAGCTCGGCGAGGCCATCGGTGTGAGCCTGGATGAAGTCGCGGTCGATCCAGTCTTCCCACAACAGCAGATGCAAAATTCCATGGAACAACGCGACATCGGTGCCCGGCAGAATCGCCAGATGCAGGTCCGCCAGATCGCAGGTGTCGGTGCGCCGTGGATCAATAACGACGACTTTCATCTGCGGGCGGTGGGATTTGGCTTCTTCGAGGCGGCGAAAAAGTACCGGGTGGGCGTAGGCCATGTTACTGCCGACGATCACCACGCAATCGCTCAACTCCAGGTCTTCGTAGCTGCATGGCGGTGCGTCGGCGCCGAGGCTGCGCTTGTAGCCGACCACCGCCGAAGACATGCACAGCCGCGAATTGCTGTCGATGTTATTGGTGCCGACCAGCGCCCGCGCCAGTTTGTTGAAGGCGTAGTAATCCTCGGTCAGCAACTGCCCGGAGATGTAGAACGCCACGCTGTCCGGGCCGTGTTCGGCGATGGTGTCGGTGAACACGTTGGTGGCGTGATCCAGCGCGGTGTCCCAGTCGCAACGACTGCGCGCCAAGCCTTTGCCCAGGCGCAATTCCGGGTACAACGCCCGTGCTGCCAAATCACCGGTCAGGTGCAGGGTCGAGCCTTTGCTGCACAGTTTGCCGAAGTTGGCCGGATGCGCCGGATCGCCGCTGACGCCGAGAATGCGCTCGCCGTCATGCTCGATCAGCACGCCGCAGCCGACTCCGCAATAACAGCAGGTTGAGGCGGTCGTCTGGCGGTTCATCAGACGGCGTCCCGCAGGGCCAGTTGCACGCGGCCGTTTTCGACCCGGGCCGGATGATGGTGCGCGCAGCCGATATCCGGGGCCTGGGCTTCGCCGGACTGCAGGTCGATCTGCCAGTTGTGCAACGGGCAGGCCACGCGCTTGCCGTAGATCAGGCCTTGGGACAGCGGTCCGCCCTTGTGCGGGCAGCGGTCATCGAGTGCGAAAACTTCGTCGTCGCTTGTGCGAAAGATCGCGATGTCACCTTTGGGCCCGGCGATGATCCGCGAACCGAGGGCGTTGATCTCTTCCAGGGCACAGATATCGAGCCAGTTCATGCCGGCACCTCCAGGTTTCTCACGGGGATCACGTCGAATTCTTTTTTCAGTTGCGGCTGGGCGAGGCGCTCTTTCCACGGATCCTGTTCGAACGACAGGGAGAACTGCAGGCGCTCGTTCAGGGCCTTGCGACGCTCGGGATCTTCCAGCACGGCTTTCTTGATGTGCTCCATGCCGACCCGTTGCAGATAGTGCACGGTGCGCTCGAGGTAGAACGCTTCTTCGCGGTACAGCTGCAGGAACGCGCCGTTGTATTCGCGCACTTCCTCGGCGGTCTTGAGCTTGACGAAGAACTCGGCGACTTCGGTCTTGATCCCGCCGTTGCCACCGATGTACATCTCCCAGCCGGAATCGACGCCGATGATTCCTACGTCCTTGATCCCCGCTTCCGAACAGTTGCGTGGGCATCCGGAGACCGCCAGCTTCACTTTGTGCGGCGACCACATGTTGAACAGATCGTGTTCGAGGTCGATGCCCAATTGGGTCGAATTCTGCGTGCCGAAGCGGCAGAACTCACTGCCGACGCAGGTTTTCACGGTGCGGATCGATTTGCCGTAGGCGTGGCCGGACGGCATGTCGAGGTCCTTCCACACACCGGGCAAGTCCTGTTTTTTGATCCCCAGCAAGTCGATGCGCTGGCCGCCGGTGACCTTGACCATCGGCACCTGATATTTGTCCGCCACGTCGGCGATCCGCCGCAGTTCCGACGGGTTGGTCACGCCGCCCCACATCCGTGGCACCACCGAATAGGTGCCGTCCTTCTGGATGTTGGCGTGGGCCCGCTCGTTGATCAGGCGCGACTGCGGATCGTCCTTGGCCTCGCCGGGCCAAGTGGAAATTAGGTAGTAGTTGAGGGCCGGGCGGCAGGTAGCGCAGCCGTTGGGGGTGCGCCAGTTGAGGTAGCTCATGGTGCCGGCGATGGTCAGCAGATGCTGTTCGCGAATCGCCTGGCGGATCTGGCCATGGTTGAGGTCGCTGCAACCGCAGATGGCTTTTTCGCTTTTCGGTTTGACGTCCGCCGCACCGCCGACGGTGTTGATCAGGATCTGCTCGACCAGCCCGGCGCAGGAGCCGCAGGAGCTAGCGGCCTTAGTGTGTTTCTTCACTTCGTCGACGCTGAACAGGCCGTGTTCCTGAATCGCCTTGACGATGGTGCCCTTGCACACGCCGTTGCAGCCGCAGACTTCGGCGTTGTCGGCCATGCTCATAGCCTTGTCTTGGCCCTGATGTCCTACATCGCCAAGTGCGTTTTCTCCGAACATGAGGTGATCGCGGATCTCGCCGATGGCGTGATTCTCACGAATCTGCCGGAAATACCAACCGCCATCTGCCGTATCGCCGTACAGACAAGCGCCGACCAGCACGTCATCCTTGATCACCAGTTTTTTGTACACCCCGCCGATCGGGTCGGAGAGGGTGATGGTCTCGGTGCCTTCGCCGCCCATGAAGTCGCCAGCGGAAAACAGGTCGATGCCGGTGACTTTCAATTTGGTCGACGTCACCGAGCCCTGATAACGGGCGAAACCCAATTGGGCCAGGTGGTTGGCGCAGACCTTGGCCTGTTCGAACAACGGCGCCACCAGGCCGTAGGCGATGCCACGGTGGCTGGCGCACTCGCCGATGGCATAGATGCGCGGGTCGTAGGTTTGCAGGGTGTCGTTGACCAGAATCCCGCGATTGCACGGAATGCCGGCCTTTTCCGCGAGTTCGGTGTTGGGGCGAATGCCGGCGGCCATGACCACCAGATCGGCAGGAATGATGTCGCCATTCTTGAACTGCACCGAGCCCACGCGACCGTTGCCGGCGTCGTGCAGGGCCTGGGTCTGTTCGCACAGGCGAAAGTGCAGGCCACGGGATTCGAGGGCGGTTTGCAGGAGCTGGCCACTGGTCTTGTCCAGTTGCCGCTCCAGCAGCCACTCACCGAGGTGCACCACGGTGACGTGCATGCCGCGCAGCATCAGGCCGTTGGCCGCTTCGAGGCCGAGCAGGCCGCCGCCGATCACCACGGCGTGCTTGTGGGTTTTGGCGGTGTCGATCATCGCCTGGGTGTCGGCAATGTCCCGGTAGCCGATCACGCCCTGCAAGGTGTTGCCGGGGATCGGCAGGATGAACGGGGTCGAGCCGGTGGCGATCAGCAGGCGATCGTATTCGGCCTCGGTGCCATCCTCGGCGATCACCCGGCGTTTAACCCGGTCGATCTCCACCACTTTGCGGTTGAGCAGCAGTTTGATGTTGTTTTCCAGGTACCAGTCGAGGTCGTTGAGCACAATCTCTTCGAAGGTCTGTTCGCCGGCCAGCACCGGCGACAGCAGGATGCGGTTGTAGTTGGTGTGCGGTTCGGCGCCGAAGACCGTGATGTCGTACAGCTCGTTGCTCAGCTTGAGCAGTTCTTCCAGGGTGCGAACCCCGGCCATGCCATTGCCGATCATCACCAGTTTGAGTTTTTTCATCAGGTTCTCCGGGAGCATCGGGCTTGCCTCTTGTGGGCAGTCAGGCCTTGCTCGACAAAAATGGCGCAAACAAAAAAGGCGTCCCGCCAGTTACCTAGCGAGGACGCCTTTGTCCTTGTCCCGTTCTCTCGGGAAGCCTGGCCTTCGTCGTTGAAGGTCGGGCTTTATGTCAGTTGCAAACGTTAATGCAGTGGTTGTGCCAAGTCGTGATGAGCCGCGAATTCACTGGGGTAATGCTGGAATTGGCCAGATGTTCATTGTGGTTTTTGCACTGAATGGAAGCAGCACGCTCGTTAATGGAGCGCCGCATCAGCCATGAAACAACAGAAACAGCAGCACCAGATTGCCCAGCAGTGCCAGTAACGCCAGTGTCCGCCAGACCTTCAGCGGCTCACGTTCCAGCAAGGGACGAGGGCGCACACTCAGGCTGCGGCGCTCACCTTGCTCCAGAATCAGCAACCATTCCTCGGCGGTTTCATAGCGTTGCAAAGGATCGGTCGCCACACCGCGCTCCAGACACTGCGCCAGCCACTCCGGCAGATCCGGGCGATAGCGTCCGGCACTCACCGGCACCCCGAAACGCGGGCGTTGGAAGGCTTCGATCTCGCCGTAGGGAAAATGCCCGGTGAGCAAAAAATACAAGGTCACGCCCACCGCATACAGATCCTGTTGTGCGCTGGGTGCTGCACTTTGAAAGGCCTCCGGCGCGATGAAGCTCGGGGTTCCGGGCAGGGTTGACGGTGCGTCCTGCGACAGACCGGGGCAATACGCCAGACCGAAATCCAGCAGACGCAACTCGCCGTCGTCCCCTAGGTGCAGGTTTTCCGGTTTGATGTCGCGGTGCAGGATCTGCCGTCGATGCAACAGGCCGACGGCCCGCGATAGGCGTTCGGCCAGATCCTGCCACTGAGCCAGTGGCAGCGGGCCGTTTTGTTCGAACAGCTGCGCCAGGGTTGTCCCTGAATATTCACGCATCACGTAGTACAAATGCTGACGCTGGCCGGCGCTATGGACTTCGGGAAAGTGCCGCCCTGCGACGCGTTTGAGAAACCATTCCTCCGCCAGCAAGGCCTGACCAGCCTGGGCATCGTCTGCCAGTTGTGCAGGCAAAGTCTTCAACAGCCAGGCCTGGCCCTGACCATCGAGCACGCGATACAGCAACGATTGCTGGCTGCGACTTTTAACCTCTTGAACCTGCCAGCCTTCAAAGACCTGACCCGCTTTCAGCGGCGGGGGCAGCGGCCACTGCTGCAAATGAATCAGTGCATCGCCAAGGCTGGCCTCGCCGACGGCATCCACTCGCACCAACAGCGCGCTGGCGTTGTCCTGACTGCCGGCCAGATGCGCGGCGTTGACAAGCGTTTGCGCGGCACTGTGCAGGTCCGGTTGATCGCGCAGGATTCCGGCGATGGCGGTATCGCCGAGCACCGCCCACACGCCATCGCTGAGCAGCACGAAACATTCGCCGTCACGCAATTCGCCATCGAGAAAGTCCAGCACCAGATGCTGATCCAGTCCCAGTGCGCGCTTGAGCACATGCTGCATACCGGGTTGATCCCAGACGTGATCTTCGCTGATCCGTTGCAAGGTCTCGGCATGCCAGCGATAGACCCGGCAATCACCGACGTGCGCCAGGGTAAACCGCCGGCCGCGCAGGACCAGCGCGCTGACCGTGGTGAGCAGCGGCTGGCCGCCACCGTTGGCCTGCAACCAGCGGTTTTGTGCGAGCAACAGACGATCGAGGGCCTGGGCCACGCTCCAGGTTTCCGGTGTGGCGTAGTAGTCCAGCGCCAGCGCCTGCAAGGTCGAACGCGCGGCCAGCCCGCCATCGGCGCACTGGCTGACGCCGTCGGCGATGGCGAACAGAAACCCTTTGCTGGCCGCCAGCGCCGGGGCCGGGGTCACCAGGCGCAAGGCGTCCTGATTTTCCGCGCGGGGGCCGGTGACGCTGGCTTCGGCAAAGCTCAGTTGCAGGGCCATTCGGGCCTCAAACCCGGGCAGCGGTCACGGCCGCCGAACCCCAAGTGGTTCTCCAGCGACGTTTGACTCCGTGCAGACCGAACCACGCCAACACGCCAAGGCTGGCGAACAGCCACAGCGCCAGTTGATAGCTGCCGGTGCTCTGTTTGATCGCGCCCATGCCCGCCGCCAGGGCAAACCCGCCGATGCCGCCGGCCATGCCGATCAGCCCGGTCATCACGCCGATTTCGCGACGGAAACGTTGCGGCACCAGTTGGAACACCGCGCCATTGCCCGCGCCGAGACCGAGCATGGTGCAGACGAAAAGCGCCAGTGCCGCGTAGGAGCTCGGCAGGTTGAAGCCGACCGCTGCGATACAAACTGCGGCCACCGTATACATCGCCAGCAGCGTGCGAATACCACCGAAACGGTCAGCCAGCGCGCCACCCAGTGGACGCATCAGGCTGCCACCGAACACGCAGGCAGCGGTGTAATAACCGGCGGTCACCGGGCTCAGGCCGTATTGATCGTTGAAGTAGCCGGGCAGGGCGCTGGCCAGGCCGATGAAGCCGCCGAAGGTGACGCTGTAGAAAAACATGAACCACCAGCTGTCGCGATCGCCCAGGGCCTTGAAGTAGTCGGCCATGGATTTGGCTTTCGGCCGCTCCGGCGCGTTTTTCGCCAGCCAGGCGAACAGCACCAGGGTCAGGAGCAGCGGGATCAGGGCGAAACCGAACACATTGCTCCAGCCAAACGCCGCCGCCAGCACCGGAGCGATCAGCGCCGCGAACACAGTCCCGGAATTGCCGGCTCCAGCGATGCCCATCGCCTTGCCCTGATGCTCCGGCGGATACCACTGCGAGGCCAGGGGCAGGGCCACGGCGAACGAGGCGCCGGCCATGCCGAGGAACAGGCCGAGCAGCAGGGCCTGTTCGTAACTGTGGATGCCGAGTTTCCAGGCACCGAACAGCGCACAGATCACGATCACCTGACCGATCAGGCCGGCGGTTTTCGGCGACAGGCGATCGGCGAGCATGCCCATCGCAAAGCGCAATACCGCGCCGGCCAGAATCGGCGTGGCCACCACGAGGCCACGCTGTTGGGTGGTCAGGTGCAGGTCGGCGGCAATCTGCACCGCCAGCGGGCCGAGCAGGTACCAGACCATGAAGCTCAGGTCGAAATACAGGAAGGCTGCGAACAGGGTCGGGGTGTGGCCGGATTTCCAGAAGCTTTTATTCATCGCGCACCTCAGCTGTAGAGAATCTCGAGAAGGAGTCAGAACCAGCACAGTGGGGCGCCGCCACGGCCGCACCACCGGCCCCGGGCTGTGGGGCCAAAACGCAAAAACGCCGCTACCCGGATCGCCGAAAGGGGCGAAGAAGGTGAGCGACGTCTTTGTCGTAGGTGGGGCAACCGCCGTTGGTTACCTGTAGGGATTGCTTAGCGAGATTTGTGCCAAGTCAAAATCAACAGCAGCGCAAGGCTTCAGCCAAGCAACTCGCTCATGGCAATGATCTGTTCCGCCACCTGAATCAGTTTCTGCTGGCGGCTCATGGCCTGGCGGCGCATCAGGGTGTAGGCCTCTTCTTCATTGCAGTCCTTCATTTTCATCAGCAGGCCCTTAGCCAATTCGATGCGTTTGCGCTCGGCCAGTTGCTGATCGCGGGCCTGAAGCTGAGCGCGCAAGGCCTGATCGCTCTCAAAGCGGGCCATGGCCACGTCGAGAATCGGCTGCAAGCGTTGTGCGTGTATGCCCTCGACGATGTAGGCACTGACCCCGGACTTGATCGCCTGACGCATCACGCCGGGGTCATGTTCGTCGGTGAACATCACGATCGGCCGTGGCTGGTCGCGGCTGACCAGCACCACTTGCTCCATCACATCGCGGCTCGGTGACTCGGTATCGATCAGGATCACGTCCGGGCGCACCGTTTCGACGCGCGCCGGCAGGTCAATGGTCAGGCCCGACTCGTCGATCACCTCGAAACCGGCCTCGGTCAAAGCAGCTTTCAGGCGTCCGACTTTTTTCGCGGTGTCGTTGATCAGCAGAATGCGCAGCATGTTCGCGGTCTCCTGTCAGCGGTGGGCGAGAAGGGGTGCGCTGTCGTTCAGCGCGTGGAGCTTGAAGCTCCGGGCGTAGGCGGCCGGGTCGCTGCCGTCCCAGATTTTGCCGTCGATCAACTGGCTGCTGCGCATGTCCTTGCCCCAGGCCGCGACGCCTACAGCAGTCGCCGCGTCGCGATAGATCTCCAGTTGTTGTACCTGACGGGCGACGGCGAGGTAATCCGGGTCATCGCGCAGCAAACCCCAACGGCGGAACTGGGTCATGAACCACATGCCGTCCGACAGATACGGCAGATTCACCGCCCCATCGCCGTGAAAGCGCAAGGCGTGCGGGTCCTGCCAGCGATTGCCCAGGCCATCGTCGTAGTCGCCGAGAAAGCGCGGCTCGATGCAGGACACCGGGGCGTCGAGGTATTCCGCAGCGCTCAGCAACTGCGCGGTGCTGCGGCGGTTTTCCGGGCTTTCTTCGATGAAACGGCTGGCTTCGAGGATCGCCATCACCAGCGCCCGGGCGGTGTTGGGATTCTGCTCGACGAAGGCGCGGGTACAGCCGAGGACTTTTTCCGGGTGATCGGGCCAGATGGTCTGGCTGGTGGCCAGCGTGAAACCGAGATCCTGCTGCACGGCGCTAGCCGCCCACGGCTCGCCGACGCAGAGGCCATCAATGCGTCCGGCCTGCAAGTGCGCGACCATTTGCGGCGGCGGCACCACCACGCTGTCGACATCCTGCAACGGATGAATGCCCTGGCTCGCCAGCCAGTAATACAGCCACATGGCATGGGTGCCGGTCGGGAAGGTCTGGGCGAAAGTCAGTTTTGCGCGGGTTTGGTGCACATGGTGGTGCAGCGCTTCAGGACCGGTCACGCCCAGGCCCTGCAAACCGTGGGACAGGTTCAGGCTCTGACCGTTCTGGTTCAGGCCCATCAGCACTGCCATGTCGGTCGGCGCGACACCGCCAATCCCCAGGTGCACCGCGTAGATCAGGCCGTAGAGGCTGTGGGCGGCATCGAGTTCGCCGCTGACCAGATTGTCCCGCAGGTTGGCCCAGGAACTCTGGCGCTTGAGGTTCAGGGTCAGCCCATAAGGCTGGGCGAAGCCCTGAGTGGCCGCGACCACCAGCGAGGCGCAGTCGCTCAGGGCCATGAAGCCCAGGTTGATCACGCTCTTTTCCGGAGCATCGCTGCCGTTGACCCAGGCCAGCGGCCCGGCGGAGGTTTGAGTCATGAAAGCCACCCTCAAAAAAAACGTCGTCCCAGGCTTTGCCCGCGCAAAACCGAGAGACGACGCCATTGTCCTTGCCTGCACGCCACCATTGGCCTGCGGGCTGATGCCGAGGAAGGTGCAAGGCATATGCCATGCGCACGGATTTACCCGTGCGCCTCGCGCGGCGGGGCGTTGCCCGGCTATAATCGCCGCCTCTTTTCGCCGCCCGAGTCATCGCCGCCCATGTACACCCTGGCCCGTCAGCTGTTGTTCAAACTTTCCCCGGAAACCTCCCACGATCTGTCGCTGGATCTGATCGGCGCGGGTGGGCGTTTGGGCCTCAATGGCATGCTGTGCAAGAAACCGGCAAACGTGCCGGTGACGGTCATGGGGCTGGACTTCCCGAACCCGGTGGGGCTCGCGGCCGGTCTGGACAAGAACGGCGCGGCCATCGACGGCTTTTCGCAACTGGGATTCGGTTTTGTCGAAATCGGCACCGTGACTCCACGTCCGCAGCCGGGCAACCCGAAACCACGGATCTTCCGCCTGCCGGAAGCCGAGGCGATCATCAACCGCATGGGCTTCAACAACCTCGGTGTCGATCACCTGCTGGCGCGGGTTGCGGCGGCCAAGTACAAGGGCGTGCTGGGGATCAACATCGGCAAGAACTTCGACACCCCGGTCGAGCGCGCAGTGGATGACTACCTGATCTGCCTGGACAAGGTGTATGCCCACGCCAGCTATGTGACGGTCAACGTCAGCTCGCCGAACACCCCGGGCCTGCGCAGCCTGCAGTTCGGTGATTCGCTCAAGCAGTTGCTGGCGGACCTGGCGACGCGCCGCGCTGAACTGGCCCTGCGTCACGGCAAGCACGTGCCGCTGGCGATCAAGATCGCCCCGGACATGACCGACGAAGAAACCGCGCAGGTTGCTCAGGCGTTGATCGAAACCGGGATGGACGCGGTGATCGCCACCAACACCACCCTTAGCCGCGTCGGCGTCGAAGGCATGGAGCATGGTGACGAGGCGGGCGGTCTGTCCGGCGCCCCGGTACGCGACAAGAGCACCCACACCGTCAAGGTGCTGGCGGCAGAGCTGGGTGGTCGGTTGCCGATCATCGCGGCTGGCGGCATCACCGAAGGCAAGCACGCGGCCGAGAAGATCACTGCCGGTGCGAGCCTGGTGCAGATTTACTCCGGGTTCATCTACAAAGGTCCGGCGCTGATTCGTGAATCGGTCGACGCGATCGCCGCCCTGCGCTGAGGATTGCTGAGGGCTTCTGTGGCGAGGGAGCAAGCTCCCTCGCCACATCGATTTTTTTCAGGCAATAAAAAGGGCTCCTCGAAGGAGCCCCTGGGCCGCAGCCCGCCGTCCGGGAAGGACGTGCATGGTAAGTCGCTAGAAATTCAGATTGTCGTGTTGCAATAAGTGCCCTGTGTCAGCCGACGGCGTGAAGTTCGTTGAGTCTGTGGATCCCCGCAGTGCCGGTCATACCGTCCCAGTTGTCGCCGCGTCCTTCTCGCCAGCCGTTGATCCAGGCTTGACGTACCGACGGTAGAGTAAATGGGCAAAGCTCGCGGGATTTGCCACCAACGCCATATTGATATCCGCGCAAAAATGCTCTTTCCAACGGATCACGCTTAAGTCTTCTCATAGGGTGTTTCCCTCACTTGTTGACTGTTTGTGTCGCGTCGACCTCAACCGAGGTCTGGCAGAAAAACTCTGCCGTGGTGCGGCTCGCTGCCGGCGTGGCGAGCCAAGGTGTTGACGCCGTTGCGACGTCAACCTGTGGTCAGTTCTAACCAATGAGTCACACAGAGGGAATGATCGTTTTGTCATAAGGACGTAACGAAAATAGTGCTACAGCCATAAGTAACGACGGGTTTCATGAATGTTTTTTCAGCAAACCCCGGTATGATCGGGCCCGCGCTGGATGATGGGGTTAATCCTTTAGTGAGAATGACCCACGTTTACGCTCGGTTAATAAGCGACGAAGGGTCGCTTTAAGACTTTTTGTTTCATCAACTTTTTTATCTGTCCCGGCATCTAAGCTCCTTTAACCCGAGCAGCGGGGATGGAACGGCACACCTTCGTGCCACGCGGGCGCTCTTTTAGAAAAGCGCCTGATTGAAAACCGGATCGGCAATGCGTTGCCGGTTCACTAGCCAAAGGCTCTGGAAATACCATGTCCGATCGTTTCGAACTCTTCCTCACTTGCCCAAAAGGCCTTGAAGGCCTGCTCATCGAGGAAGCCGTCGGGCTTGGCCTTGAAGACGCCCGCGAGCACACCTCCGCCGTGCGTGGCATGGCGACCATGGAAACCGCTTATCGCCTGTGCCTCTGGTCGCGTCTGGCCAACCGCGTGCTGCTGGTGCTCAAGCGTTTCCCGATGAAGGACGCCGAAGACCTGTACCACGGCGTGCTGGATGTCGAGTGGCAGGACCACATGCTCAGCGACGGCACGCTGGCTGTTGAATTCAGCGGCCACGGCTCGGGCATCGACAACACCCATTTCGGCGCCTTGAAGGTCAAGGACGCCATCGTCGACAAACTGCGCACCCCGCAGGGCGACCGTCCGTCCATCGACAAGCTCAACCCGGACCTGCGCATTCACCTGCGCCTGGATCGCGGCGAAGCGATCCTGTCCCTCGATCTCTCCGGCCACAGCCTGCATCAGCGCGGTTACCGCCTGCAGCAGGGCGCTGCACCGCTGAAGGAAAACCTCGCAGCGGCGATCCTGATCCGTTCCGGCTGGCCGCGCATTGCGGCCGAAGGCGGCGCGCTGGCTGACCCGATGTGCGGTGTCGGTACGTTCCTGGTCGAAGCCGGCATGATCGCCGCCGACATGGCGCCGAACCTGCGTCGCGAGCAGTGGGGCTTCACCGCGTGGCTGGGACACGTCCCGGCGCTGTGGAAAAAACTCCATGAAGAAGCCGTCGAGCGTGCCGCTGCCGGTCTGGCCAAGCCGCCGCTGTGGATTCGCGGTTACGAAGCCGACCCGCGCCTGATTCAGCCGGGCCGCAACAACGTCGAGCGTGCCGGCCTGAGTGAGTGGATCAAGATCTATCAGGGCGAAGTCGCGACCTTCGAGCCGCGCCCGGACCAGAACCAGAAAGGTCTGGTGATCTGCAACCCGCCGTACGGCGAGCGTCTGGGTGACGAAGCCAGCCTGCTTTATCTCTACCAGAACCTCGGTGAGCGTCTGCGTCAGGCGTGCCTGAACTGGGAAGCGGCGGTGTTCACCGGTGCGCCGGAGCTGGGCAAGCGCATGGGCATCCGCAGCCACAAACAGTATTCGTTCTGGAACGGCGCGCTGCCGTGCAAGCTGCTGCTGATCAAGGTTCTGCCGGATCAGTTTGTCACCGGCGAGCGGCGCACGCCTGAACAGCGTCAGGCCGAGCGCGAGCAAGCGGCTTACGATCAGACCCCGAACGAGCCGCAAGAGCGCAAGTTCAACAAGAACGGCAACCCGATCAAGCCAGCGCCAGCCCCGGCGCCAGTGATCGAACAGCCGCGCCTGAGCGAAGGCGGGCAGATGTTTGCCAACCGCCTGCAGAAAAACCTCAAGGCGATGAGCAAGTGGGTCAAGCGCGAAGGCATCGACTGCTACCGCGTCTACGATGCCGACATGCCGGAATACGCCATGGCCATCGACCTGTACCACGACTGGGTGCACGTGCAGGAATACGCCGCGCCGAAGTCGATCGACCCGGAAAAGGCCTCGGCGCGCATGTTCGACGCCCTGGCGGCGATCCCGCAGGCGTTGAACGTCGACAAGAGCCGCGTGGTGGTCAAACGCCGCGAGCGCCAGAGCGGCACCAAGCAGTACGAGCGTCAGGCCGCGCAGGGCAAGTTCAATGAGGTCAGTGAAGGCGGCGTCAAGCTGCTGGTGAACCTCACCGACTACCTCGACACCGGGCTGTTCCTCGACCACCGCCCGATGCGCATGCGCATTCAGAAAGAGGCGGCCGGCAAACGCTTCCTCAATCTGTTCTGCTACACCGCGACCGCCAGCGTGCACGCAGCCAAGGGCGGCGCGCGCAGCACCACCAGCGTCGACCTGTCGAAAACCTACCTCGACTGGGCGCGCCGCAACCTGTCGTTGAACGGCTTCTCCGACAAGAACCGTCTGGAGCAGGGCGACGTGATGGCGTGGCTGGAAAGCAGCCGCGACGAGTACGACCTGATCTTCATCGACCCGCCGACCTTCTCCAACTCCAAGCGCATGGAAGGCATCTTCGACGTGCAGCGTGATCAGGTGCAGTTGATCGACCTGGCGATGGCACGTCTGGCGCCGGGGGGTTTGCTGTATTTCTCCAACAACTTCCGCAAGTTCCAGTTGGAGGAGAACCTGGCCGAGCGTTACGCGGTCGAGGAAATCAGCGCGCAGACCATCGATCCGGATTTTGCCCGCAACACCAAGATCCACCGCGCCTGGAAAATCACGGCGCGTTGACACCCTGCTGAGTTGGATCCACAGAGCCTTGATTTTTAAAGGCTCTTGGATCCGTTCAGTGCTAGCCAAATTAATGGCTAATAGCTATAACTCACTCATGGCCAATGGGGTTTTCCCGGAACACTGGCGTAGTGAGTTGCCCTTATGTCGTTGCACCCCGTGCGCCCGAAGATTCTGGGTTTTATCAGCGAAGACGTCTCGGCCTGGCTGGTCGCGCTGCTGGTATTGCTCGCCGGCGGGATTCTCACGGGGCTGCTCGCCTGGGCCACCCTCAATCAGTTTCACCATCAATTGCTGCAGCGTTTCCAGCTGCTCGCCAATGAGCGCTACAGCCGCATCGAAGAGCGCTTTCAGGACCAAGAGCAACGCCTCGACGGCCTGCGCCGTTTCTTCGCCAACTCCGAATCGGTGTCCCGTGCCGAGTTCGACGGCTACACCCAACCGTTATTGCTGCGTACCCAGGCCTATTCGTTTGCGCCAAGGATCAGTGCGGCCGAGCGCCCGGCGTTCGAGCAGCGTGTACGCGATGAAGGCCTGAGCACCTTTACCATTCGAGAACTCAACGCACAGGGCGAACTGCAACTGGCGGCCATCCGTGACGAATACGTGCCGGTGTTGTACAGCCAGACCCAAAGCCGCCTCGGTTCGCCACTGGGTTACGACTTGCTCGCGCAGCCACTGCGCCGCGACACCCTGCAGCGCGCCGAAAAACTCGGCAATCTGGCGGTGTCGCAACCGTTGCACCTGGTGAGTATCGAGCCGTCCTATGCGCGCGGTGTGCTGCTGGTGGCACCGGTGAGCCGTGGGGCCGGGCAGCGGCCGTTCGGCTACGTAATGGCGGTGATCAGCATGCGCCAGTTGCTCGCCGATGGCTTGCCGGACGTGCTCCATGATTACCTTTCGGTGCGCATTCTCGATCTGTCGACCAACGATCAGCACGAGGTGTTGTTCGAGTCGAGCAATCAGCCGGCTGCCAGTGATTTGTCAGCAACGCGCCTTGTGCGCATGGCCGATCACGACTATCAGGTCGATATCCTGCCAAGCGAAGCGTTTATGCAGGCCAACCATTCGTCAGTCGGCAGTGTGGTGATTCTCGGCGGATTATTGAGCGTATTGCTCAGCGCCTTGCTCTATGTCCTGGTCAGCCAACGCCAGCGCGCCTTGCGCATGGTCGAGCTGCGCACCCAGGAACTGCACGAGCGTGAACAGGAATTGCGCGGTACCCACGGCCAGTTGCGCGGCGTACTGAACGCGGCGACGCAAGTGGCGATTATCGCCACCGACCTGCGCGGGGTGATCAACACCTTCAACCCCGGCGCGGAACAGATGCTCGGCTACAGCAGCGCCGATGTTGTCGGCCATATGACGCTGGAAAACCTGCACCTGCCGCGGGAGCTGGCAGCGCGATCAGCGGAATTGAGTGCGCGTTACGGCAAGGTCATTCCGACCTGCCATGCGATGCTGGTCGAGGGCGGCGAGGTTGGCGGCCATGAAGCGCGCGAATGGACGCTGGTGCGCAGCGACGGCAGCCACCTGCCGGTGAACATGCTCGCTACGCCGGTCCTGGACGAGCAAGGGTTGTGGGTCGGGCATCTGGCGATCTGCATCGACATCACCGAACGCAAGCGCGTGCACGAGGCGCTGGCGGCGCGGGATGTGCTGCTGAAAAAACTCAGCGCCCACGTGCCCGGTGGCATCTACCAGTTCAAGATGGAATTCGACGGGCGCTTCAGCGTGATCTACGCCAGCGACGGCATTCGCGAAATCTACGAGCTGGAGCCGGACGTGTTGCTGCTTGATGCCGAGGCGATCTTTTCCCGTATCCACCCGCAGGACATCACTCGCGTGCGCAGCTCGATCCGCGCCTCGGCGGACAACCTCAGCCCCTGGCGCGAGGAATACCGCGTGCAACTGCCCGCGCGCGGCCTGCGCTGGGTCCGCGGTGAGGCGACGCCGGAAGAACTGCCAGGCGGTGGGGTGCTGTGGCACGGCTACATCTCGGACATTTCCGACCTGAAGCGGGTGGAAGAAGAATTGCGGGCGCTGTCGGTGACCGACTCACTGACCGGCATCCACAACCGCCGCTATTTCCAGGAGCGCCTGACCACCGAAATGGCCCGGGTCGAGCGCGGTGGTGGCGAGCTGTCGGTGATCATGCTCGACATCGACCACTTCAAACGGATCAACGACCAGTTCGGCCATGCCGTGGGCGACCGCGTATTGCAGGCCGTGTGCGAGCGCATCGGCCATCGTTTGCGGCGCACCGATGTGTTCTGTCGTCTGGGCGGCGAGGAATTCATGGTGCTGTGCCCGGACATCGACGGCGAGCATGCGTACATGCTGGCGGTGGAATTGTGGCAGGGCTTGCGCAGTGCGCCGGTGGACGTGGTCGGGGTGGTGACGGCCAGTTTCGGCATCGCCAGCTGGCGGCCGGGGGAGGGCGCGGATGCGCTGTTGTTGCGGGCGGATTCGGGGGTGTATGCGGCGAAGCAGGGTGGGCGCGATCGGGTTGAGCAGATGAGTTAGGCCGTTACGCCCATCCACTGTGGATAGCGGTTTTTGTGGCGAGGGAGCTTGCTCCCGCTTGAGTGCGCAGCGTTCACACTCTCTTTGGGGCCGCTGCGCAGCCCAGCGGGAGCAAGCTCCCTCGCCACAAAAGCGTTGCTGTTAGAGGGCTGAAGCCGTCTGCGGCAAGCGCGGCTGCTTGTACAGATCCAGCAGCACCTGATCCAGCACCGACGACGCGCCGAACGGTGCCTTGTCGTTGAGGATCGCCACCACCGCCCAGGTATTGCCGTTGACGTCGCGGCTGAAACCGGCGATGGCACGCACGGTGTTCAAGGTGCCGGTCTTGACGTGGGCTTCACCGCGCATCGCGGTGGTCTTCAGGCGTTTGCGCATGGTGCCGTCGGTACCGGCAATCGGCAGCGAGCTGATGTACTCGGCAGCGTACGGGCTGTGCCAGGCGGCTTGCAGCATGTTGGCCATCTCGCGGGCACTGACGCGTTCAGCGCGCGACAGCCCGGAGCCGTTTTCCATCACCAGGTGCGGCGCGGTGATGCCTTTTTTCGCCAGCCACTGGCGGACCACGCGTTGTGCGGCCTTGGCATCGTCACCGTCGGCTTCGTTGCGGTATTTCTGGCCCAGGCTCAGGAACAGCTGCTGAGCCATGGTGTTGTTACTGTATTTGTTGATGTCGCGGATGATTTCCGCCAGATCCGGCGAATAGGCGCGGGCCAGCAGCTTGGCACTGCTCGGGGTCGCGGCGAGGCGATCCTTGCCCTGGATGCTGCCGCCCAGTTCTTTCCAGATCGCGCGCACGGCGCCGGCGGTGTAGGTCGCGTGGTCGAGCAGCGACAGGTAAGTCTGCGAGCTGCAGCCATCGCCCAGTTGGCCGGCGACGGTCACGGTCACGCTGCCGTCAGGTTGGGTCACCGGGTTGTAGCGTACGCCGCCGGTGCACTGCTTGGAGTTGAGCGCCTTGACCGTGTTTTCGATGCGCACGCTGGCGATCGGCGGTTCTACCGAGATCAGCACCCGGCCACCGTCATTGCGCGCGACGAAGCGCAGGGCCTTGAGGTTGACCAGCAGCGAGTCGGGTTTGACCAGGAACGGCTTGTTCTCGTCGTTGCCGTCGTCGTTGAACTCGGGCAGTTGCGGCTGGATGAAGAAGCTGCGGTCGAGGATCAGGTCGCCGGTGACCTGGGTCACGCCGTTGGCGCGCAGGTCGCGCATCAGCAGCCAGAGTTTTTCCATGTTCAGCTTCGGGTCACCGCCACCCTTGAGGTACAGGTTGCCGTTGAGGATACCGCCGCTCAGATCGCCGTCGGTGTAGAACTCGGTTTTCCACTGATGGTTGGGGCCGAGCATTTCCAGCGAGGCATAGGTGGTGACCAGTTTCATGGTCGAGGCTGGGTTGACCGAGACGTCCGCGTTGTACACGGTCGGGTTGCCGGGGCCGTCCAGCGGGATCATCACCAGCGACAGCGCAGTGGGCTGCAGTTTGCTGGCCTTGAGGGCTTTTTCGACGTTAGGGGTGAGCGCGGTGTTGATGGTGGCTGCAGAAACCGGCAGGGCCAGGGGCAGAAGAAGGCCGGCGAGAAACAGTGGACGCAACGATTTGATCATATGAAATAAAACCCTGCAGAAGAGGGGGAAATAACGAGGGCATGGATGAAAAAGCCCTCAGTGGTCATGAAAGTGTCGGCATTATGCCCCAAGGTGTAACAGCTTGTGCCTTGCCCGAGACGGCCATTTCGTTATTTTTTTACAGGCGGTCGGCCTCAGCGCCCAGAGAGTCGGGCAATTGACCGCTTAAACTGGTAAAGTGCCGGCCGTTATTACTTAAGAGGATTGTTCCAATGGCGACTAACCGTTCCCAGCGTCTGCGCAAAAAACTGTGCGTCGATGAATTTCAAGAGCTGGGTTTCGAACTGAACCTGGGCTTCAAAGAAGACCTGTCCGAAGAAGCCATTGACGCTTTCCTCGAAGCATTCATCAAAGAAGCCATGGAAGCCAACGGTCTGGGCTATGTCGGCGGCGACGACTTCGGTCTGGTTTGCCTGCAGAAGCGTGGTTCGGTCTCCGAAGAGCAGCGTGCTGCTGTTGAAGCCTGGCTGAAAACCCGCTCCGAGCTGACTTCTACTGAAATCAGCCCGCTGCTGGACGTTTGGTATCCGGAAAAGCCGATCAACGCGGCTAAGTGATACTGAAAAAAACGGCGACCTGAGGGTCGCCGTTTTTTTATGCCGGTTTTTTACTCAGGCCTTGCGCCAGTTGAGGATCAGCAAGGTCAACACCCCCGCGACAATCCCCCAGAATGCCGACCCGATGGAAAATAGCGTCAGCCCCGACGCCGTGACCATGAAGGTAATCAGCGCCGCTTCACGTTCCTTCACCTCGCTCATGGCAATGCTCAGACCGTTGATGATCGAACCGAACAACGCCAGCGCGGCAATCGACAGCACCAGTTCTTTCGGCAGCGCAGCAAACAACGCCGCCAACGTGGCGCCGAACACCCCGGCAATCCCGTAGAAAATCCCGCACCAGACGGCGGCGGTATAGCGTTTGTTGCGATCCTCGTGAGCGTGCGGCCCGGTGCAGATCGCCGCGCTGATCGCCGCAAGGTTGATGCCGTGGGAACCGAATGGCGCCAGCAGCAGCGAGGCGATGCCGGTGGTGGTGATCAGTGGCGAGGCCGGCACGTTATAGCCGTCGGCGCGCAGCACGGCGATGCCGGGCATGTTCTGCGAGGTCATGGCCACCACGAACAGCGGGATGCCGATGCTGATGGTCGCGGCCAGCGAGAAGTGCGGGGTGGTCCACACCGGCGTCGCCACTTCCAGGTGAAAACCGCTGAAATCCAGCAGGCCCATGAAGCCCGACAGTGCCGTGCCGATCAGCAATGCCGCCAGTACGGCGTAACGTGGTGACAGGCGTTTGACCACCAGATAGGTGAAGAACATGCCCAAGACCAGCCCGGTGCGGTGCTGCGCCGCGACGAAGATTTCGCTGCCGATCTTGAACAGAATCCCCGCCAGCAACGCCGCCGCCAGCGACGCCGGGATCTTTTTCACCAGGCGTTCGAAGCTGCCGGTCAGGCCGCAGATCGTAACCAGCACCGCGCAAGTGATGTAGGCGCCGATGGCCTCGCCATAGGTAACGCCGCCCAGGCTGGTGATCAGCAGGGCCGCGCCCGGGGTCGACCAGGCGATGGTGATCGGCGTGCGATAACGCAGCGACAGGCCGATCGAGCACACCGCCATGCCGATCGAGATCGCCCAGATCCACGAGGAAATCTGCCCGCTGCTCAAACCCGCCGCTTGCCCGGCCTGAAACATCAGCACCAGGGAACTGGTGTAGCCGGTCATCATCGCGATGAACCCGGCAACGATGGCCGAAGGCGAAGTGTCGGCGAGAGGGCGCAGTCGGGTGTAAGTGGCGTCGTTCATGACGGCGGTGTTCCTTTTTATAGAAGCGATGAATCCAACAGGTCGGTGTGCGTGCCCGGTTTTCGTGGCGAGGGAGCTTGCTCCCGCTGGGCAGCGAAGCTGCCCTAATATGAGCGACGCGGTCTTTCAATCCAATCGCGTCGTCTGGGTTTACGACTGCTGCGCAGTCGAGCGGGAGCAAGCTCCCTCGCCACAATGTTCGTTAGGCGGCGGTTTTGGGGTTTAAGCCTAAACTCAATCGTAACGGATCGTTGCAATACAGCCGTGGTCACAAACAGCCATACAGTCGTGTTGCCACCATCCATTGTGTACAATCGCGCTGTTTTTTACGCGATACTTGCCAGCGACCTACTGTGCCGTATTACAGTCACGGTCTATTCGCCGCAGTTCTCCCGACTCGAGTGCCCATGAACGAACAGTTGCAACCCCTCAAGAAACAACCGCGAGCAGGCAAAGCCGGCCGTAGCGGAACCCAGGACGATATTGTCTACGCGCATATCTTCGAGGCCATCCTCGAACAGCGTCTGGCGCCCGGCACCAAGTTGAGCGAAGAAGCGCTGGGGGAAATCTTCGGGGTCAGCCGCACCATCATTCGCCGCGCACTCTCGCGTCTGGCCCATGAAGGCGTGGTGCTGTTGCGGCCGAACCGTGGCGCCGTGGTCGCCAGCCCGAGCGTTGAAGAAGCGCGTCAGGTGTTCATGGCCCGCCGTCTGGTGGAGCGCGCGATCACTGAGTTGGCCGTACAGCACGCCACCGCCGAGCAGATCGCCGAACTGCGGCAGATGGTCAACGACGAGCGCGACAGCTTCTCCCGTGGCGATCGCGGTGCCGGCATCCGTCTGTCGGGCGAATTCCACCTGAAACTGGCGGAAGCGGCGAAAAACGCACCCCTGATCAGCTTCCAGCGCAGCCTGGTCTCGCAGACCTCGCTGATCATCGCTCAGTACGAAAGCGGCAACCGCTCGCATTGCTCCTACGACGAGCACACCCAGTTGATCGACGCCATCGAAGCGCGCAACGGTGAGCTGGCGGTGGACCTGATGATGCATCACATGGACCACATCGACAGCAAGCTCAACCTCGACGAGGAAAGTGCGTCGGATGATCTGCATGCGGTGTTTTCGCATTTGTTGCAGACCAAGAAGCCTGGGCGTCCGGCGGCCAAGCTCTGAGCTGATACCGAGTCGCTCCAATCGCGAGCAGGCTCACTCCTACAGTGGATCTTCAGTGGCCACAAAATGTGTGAACAACAAAGATCACTGTAGGAGTGAGCCTGCTCGCGATAGCAATCGGACAAGCAATAAAAATCCCCCGGGGTGAACACCTCCGGGGGATTTTTTATGCCTCGGGAAAACTCAGCGCTGATGCACCAGCGCACCCGCCGCATACGTCTGTTGCACCGTGCGGTCATCCCCCAACGTCATCAACACGAACAACGTCTCGGCAATGTTGTTGGCCTGCTTCAAGCGGTAGCTCAGCAGTGGCGTGGCGTTGTAGTCCAGCACCAGGAAGTCGGCATCGGAGCCCGGTTGCAGGTTGCCGATCTTGTCTTCCAGACGCAGCGCCCGCGCACCTCCCAGGGTCGCCAGGTACAGCGACTTGAACGGGCTCAGGCGCGCACCCTGCAACTGCATCACTTTGTAGGCTTCGTTCAGAGTCTGCAGCAGCGAGAAACTGGTGCCGCCACCGATATCCGTGCCCAGGCCGACATTCAGTTTGTGCTTCTCGGCCATCGGCAGGTTGAACAGGCCGCTGCCGAGGAAGAAGTTCGAGGTCGGGCAGAACGAGATCGCCGAGCCGGTTTCCGCCAGACGCGCACATTCGTCATCGCACAGGTGCACGCCGTGGGCGAATACCGAGCGCTCGCCGAGCAGTTTGTAGTGATCGTAAACGTCGAGGTAGCCCTTGCGCTCCGGGAACAGCTCCTTGACCCACTCGATTTCCTTGAGGTTTTCGCTGATGTGGGTCTGCATGTACAGATTCGGGTATTCGCTCAGCAACTGGCCGGCAAGGGTCAGTTGTTCCGGGGTGCTGGTCGGCGCGAAACGTGGCGTGACCGCATAGTGCAGGCGGCCCTTGCCATGCCAGCGCTCGATCAGCGCCTTGCTCTCGACGTAGCTGGATTCGGCGGTGTCGGTCAGATAGTCCGGGGCATTGCGGTCCATCATTACCTTGCCGGCGATCATCCGCAGATCAAGCTTCTCGGCGGCCTCGAAAAACGAATTGACCGACTGCGGGTGCACGCTGCCGAACACCAGCGCGGTGGTGGTGCCGTTGCGCAGCAGTTCCTTGATGAAAATGTCCGCGACTTCATCCGCGTGGTTCTTGTCGCCGAACTGGCTTTCGCACGGGAAGGTGTAGGTGTTGAGCCAGTCCAGCAGTTGCTCGCCGTAGGCACCGACCATGCCGGTTTGCGGCAGGTGGATGTGGGTGTCGATGAAGCCCGGGGTGATCAGCGCGTCCTGGTAGTGCTCGATTTCGATGTCCGCCGGCAAGGTCGGCAGCAAGTCGCTGGCGTGGCCGAGGGCGCTGATCTTGCCGCCATCGACCACCAGCAGGCCGTCCTCGAAATATTCGTAGGAGGCTTCGATCCCGACTTCGGCGGGGTCGGCGATGCTGTGCAGGATGGCGGCGCGGTAGGCTTTGCGAGTCAGAGGCATGAGGGTTCTCTAATCAGTTTGAGGCTTTGAGTTTGGCGGCCTGACTGCGGCGGGAAACCGGCAGCAGTTTGGCAATCGGTTCGGCGCTGGCGCTGTGCTGGCCGAAATTGGCGTTATAGGTGGCGATGATTTCGCCGGCGATGGAAATGGCGATTTCCACAGGCAGTTTGCCTTTGACTTCGCCGATGCCCATCGGGCAGCGCATGCGTTGCACGACGCTGGGGTCGAAACCGCGATCACGCAGGCGATGTTCGAACTTGGCCCGTTTGGTTTTCGAGCCGATCAGGCCGAACCAGGTGAAGTCGTTGCGCTTGAGGATCGCGGCAGTCAGCTCCAGGTCAAGTTGATGGTTGTGGGTCATGACGATGCAGTAGCTGCCGACGGGCAGGTCGTCGATTTCATCCACAGGCTCTTCGGCGACGATTTTACGGACACCGTGGGGAATCTGTTGGGGAAATTCTTCTTCCCGCGAATCGATCCAGCGCACCCGGCACGGCAGGCTGGCGAGCAACGGCACCAGCGCGCGACCAACGTGGCCGGCGCCGAACACCGCGATCTGCGCCTGCACCTGGCCCATCGGTTCGAACAGCAGCACCGTGGCGCCGCCGCAGCACTGGCCGAGGCTGGCGCCGAGGCTGAAGCGCTCCAGATGGGTGTCCTGCTTGCCGCTGGCGAGCATCTCGCGAGCAATCTGCATGGCTTTGTATTCCAGATGCCCGCCACCGATGGTGTCGAAGGTCTGTTTCGCGCTGACGACCATTTTCGAGCCGGCATTACGCGGGGTCGAGCCGAGTTCTTCGATGATCGTCACCAGAACACAGGGTTCGCCCTGGTTCTGCAGGTCGGCGAGGGCGTCGATCCAGTTGTACATATGTCACCCCTACAACATCGTTGTCTGTTCGGGCCTCTTCGCGAGCAGGCTCACTCCCACATTTGGAATGCGTTCCCCTGTAGGAGCGAGCCTGCTCGCGAAAGCCGCGCCTCGGTCCTAGAGCGGAGCCAATTCGGTTTCAGCCTCGACCGCTTTCACAGTCTTGAGCTGACGCATCTGCTCGCACCCCCACAACACCCGCTCCGGGGTCGCCGGCGCGTCGATCTGCGGCTGATGCCGGTAGTCACCGAGGCTCGCCACCGCATCCTTGATCGCACACCACGCGGCAATCCCGAGCATGAACGGCGGCTCACCGACCGCCTTGGAATGGAACACCGTGTCTTCCGGGTTCTTGCGGTTTTCCACCAGCTTCACCCGCAAATCCAGCGGCATGTCCGCCACGGCCGGGATCTTGTAGCTGGCCGGGCCGTTGGTCATCAGCTTGCCCTTGTTGTTCCAGACCAGCTCTTCCATGGTCAGCCAGCCCATGCCCTGGACGAAACCGCCCTCGACCTGACCGATGTCGATCGCCGGGTTCAGCGAGGCGCCGACGTCGTGGAGGATGTCGGTGCGCAGCATCTTGTACTCGCCGGTGAGGGTGTCGACGATCACTTCACAGCACGCCGCGCCGAAGGCGAAGTAGTAGAACGGCCGACCACGGGCCTGGCTGCGGTCGTAGTAGATTTTCGGGGTCTTGTAGAAGCCGGTGCTCGACAGCGAGACCTGATTGAAATACGCCAGCTGGATCAGCGCTTCGAAGGTCATGATGTGGTCACGCACGCGCACGTGGCCGTTGTGGAATTCCACGTCTTCTTCGCTGACCTTGTAGTGCCGCGCGGCGAACTCCACCAGACGCTGCTTGATGATTTCGGCAGCGTTCTGCGCGGCCTTGCCGTTGAGGTCGGCACCGCTGGACGCGGCAGTCGGCGAAGTGTTTGGCACCTTGTCGGTGTTGGTCGCGGTGATCTGCACCCGGTCCATTTCCACCTGGAATACTTCGGCCACCACCTGCGCGACCTTGGTGTTCAGGCCTTGGCCCATTTCCGTGCCGCCGTGGTTCAAGTGGATGCTGCCGTCGGTGTAGACGTGGATCAGCGCGCCGGCCTGGTTGAGGAAGCTGGCGGTGAAGGAAATGCCGAATTTCACCGGGGTCAGCGCCAGGCCTTTTTTCAGGATCGGGCTGTTGGCGTTGTAGCGACGGATCGCTTCGCGGCGCTCGGCGTACTGGCTGCTTTCTTCCAGTTCGGCGGTCATTTCCTCGAGCATGTTGTGCTCGACGGTCTGGTAGTAGTGGGTGACGTTGCGCTCGGTCTTGCCGTAGTAGTTGGCCTTGCGCACGGTCAGCGGATCGAGGTTGAGGTGACGGGCAATCGCGTCCATCACTTCTTCGATCGCGACCATCCCTTGCGGGCCGCCGAAACCCCGGTAGGCGGTGTTCGATGCGGTGTTGGTCTTGCAGCGGTGACCATTGATCGTCGCGTCGCCGAGGTAGTACGAGTTGTCCGAGTGGAACATCGCCCGGTCAACGATCGACGCCGACAGGTCCGGCGAGCAGCCGCAGTTGCCGGCCAGGTCCATGTTGATGCCGTGCAGGCGTCCGGTGCTGTCGAAGCCGACGTCGTACTCGACGTAGAACGGGTGACGCTTGCCGGTCATCAGCATGTCTTCGACCCGTGGCAGGCGCATCTTGGTCGGCTGCCCGGTGAGGTGGGCGATCACCGCGCACAGGCACGCCGGGCTGGCGGCCTGGGTTTCCTTGCCGCCGAAACCACCGCCCATGCGGCGCATGTCGACGACGATCTTGTTCATCGACACGTCGAGTACTTCGGCCACCAGTTTTTGCACTTCGGTGGGGTTCTGTGTCGAGCAGTAGACGATCATCCCGCCGTCTTCGGTGGGCATCACCGAGGAGATCTGCGTTTCGAGGTAGAAGTGTTCCTGGCCGCCGATGTGCAGCGTGCCTTGAATACGGTGTTCGGCGGTCGCCAGCGCGGAAACCGAGTCGCCGCGCTGATGGGTGTGGCTGTCGAGCACGAAGTGGCGTTTGCGCAGGGCTTCGACCACATCCAGCACCGGCTCCAGATCTTCGTATTCGATGATCGCGGCCATCGCCGCTTTGCGTGCGGTTTCCAGGTCCTTGGCCGCCACGGCCAGCACCGGTTGGCCGACGAACTGCACGTCATCGATGGCCAGCAGCGGATCGCCCGGCAGCAGCGGGCCGATGTCTTTCAGGCCCGGCACGTCTTCGTGGGTGATGGCAATGCGCACGCCTTCGAAGGCGTAGCAGGGCTTGGTGTCGATGCTGATGATTTTCGCGTGGGCGCGGTCCGACAGCCGTGCGTAAACGTGCAGCTGATTGGGGAATTCCAGGCGATCATCGATGTACTGCGCTTCACCGGACACATGCTTGGCGGCGCTGTCGTGCTTGACGCTGCGGCCGACACCGGTGGTCAGGTCCTTGGCGAACAGTTCAGCCAGTTCGGCCTGGGTCTTCTCTACGGCGTGATGATTAGACATAAGCGGTCACCCGAGTCTCGATGTGCGGTGTTTGCAGTTCGATGAAGTATTTGCGCAGCAGGTTCTGCGCACTGAGCAGGCGATATTCCTTGCTGGCGCGGAAGTCCGAGAGCGGCGTGAAGTCGTCGGCCAGTGCGGCGCAGGCGCGTTCGATCACGGCGTTGTTGAACGGCTGACCGAGCAGCACGGCTTCGCAGTGGGCGGCGCGTTTCGGGATCGCGGCCATGCCGCCGAAAGCCATGCGGGCGTCGGTGATCACACCGTTTTCCACACGCAGATTGAACGCGGCGCACACGGCGGAGATGTCGTCGTCCAGGCGCTTGGAGACCTTGTAGGCGCGGAAACGCTGTTCGGCCGTGGCACGCGGAACGATGATCTTCTCGATGAACTCGCTTTCCTGACGCGCGGTGACCTTGTAATCGATGAAGTAATCTTCCAGGTTCAGCGTGCGCCGGGTTTCACCCTTGCACAACACCACCTGCGCGCCGAGGGCGATCAGCAGCGGAGGCGAGTCACCGATTGGCGAGGCGTTGCCGATGTTGCCGCCGAGGGTGCCCTGGTTGCGGATCTGCAGCGAGGCGAAGCGGTGCAGCAGCTCGCCGAAGTCCGGGTACTCGGCGGTGAGCGCTTCGTAACAGTCGGAGAGGGCGGTGGCGGCGCCGATTTCGAGGCGGTCTTCGAAGGTTTCGATGCGCTTCATTTCGGCGACGTTGCCGACGTAGATCATCACCGGCAGGGTGCGGTGGAACTGGGTGACTTCCAGCGCCAGGTCGGTGCCGCCGGCCAGCAGCCGGGCCTGTGGGTAAGCGTCGTAGAGATCGGCCAGGTCGGCCACGGTCAGCGGCACCAGGCAGCGTTTATCGCCACTGTTGAGTTCGCCGATATCGGTCGGGGCAATGGCTTTGAGGCGGGCGATGGTCTCGGCTTCGCGGGCATCGAACTGATCCGGCTGCCTGGCGCAGCAGGATTGCTCGGCGGCGGCGAGGATCGGCCGGTAGCCGGTGCAACGGCAGAGGTTGCCGGCCAGCGCTTCGTGGGCCTTGGCCTGATCCGGTGCATCGCTGTTCTTTTGCAGGGCGAACAGCGACATGACGAAGCCGGGGGTGCAGAAGCCGCACTGCGAGCCGTGGCACTCGACCATGGCTTTCTGCACGCTGTGCAGTTCACCCTGGTGCTTGAGGTCTTCGACGCTGATCAGTTGTTTGCCGTGCAGCGACGAAACAAAGGTCAGGCACGAGTTGAGGCTGCGATAGCGAATGTGTTCGCGGCCGTCGGCATCCGTCTGCAACTCGCCGACCACCACGGTGCAGGCACCACAGTCGCCGCTGGCGCAGCCTTCTTTGGTGCCGGATTTGCCCACATGTTCGCGCAGGTAATTGAGCACGGTCAGATTCGGGTCCAGGGCGTGCTCGCTACGGAGTTCCTGGTTAAGTAAAAACTGGATCACGGAAGGCCTCGCAGACTCATTATTGTTGTTAACCGACTTCAACCGAATTTAGCAGGTCTGACTTTTCGGTCAATGGTTTTCTGACTTAAAGGTCAGGAAAAGCGGTTTTGTCGATTAACGCGTGCTCTATTGAGTATTGACCCTGAGCGGATCCACTGCTTTTTTGCTTGAATCGTGCCAAAAACCGCCGTGCGGGCACTCCGCCATGACCCCGCATTTGCGCTACACTGCGCCGCTTGTGCAGATCGAAGAGTTTGAAGGACAACCATGACGTTCAAGGCGCCGGACAGCCTCGCCGAGCAAATTGCTCACCACCTCGCCGAACGCATCATTCGCGGCGAAATGAAGCCGGGAGAGCGCATTCAGGAACAGAAGGTCACGCTGGCCCTCAATGTCAGCCGCGGATCGGTCCGCGAAGCCCTGCTGATCCTCGAACGCCGCCACCTGATCGCGATCCTGCCGCGACGTGGCGCCCATGTCACCGAACTCACCGCCCACAAGGTGCAGAGCCTGTGCACGCTGATGAGCGAGCTGTACATCCTGCTCGGCAATGCGGTCGCCAATGGCTGGCAGACCCAGGCCGACATGGCGCCGTTCGTGCAGATCCAGCAGCGCCTGAGCGCCAGCTACGAGCGGCAGGACATCCGCACCTTCGTCGACGACAGCTTCGCCGTGATGCGCGCCGCGTACCCGTTCGCCAACAACCCTTACCTGCAAGAGACCGTCGAGAACCTGCAGCCGGCCATGAGCCGCGCCTACTTCCTCGCCCTCGAACAGCGCAAGGCCGAAATGAGCGAGTTCCTCGAACTGTTCGAACGCCTGCTGGCCGCTGTGCTTGCCCGTGATTTGCCGCAGATCCGCATCGTGCTGACGGCTTACGCCCAGCGCAGCTGCGATCTGGTGGTCTCCGCCCTGACGGTTGCCTGAGCGTGCGGCTGAAGTGCATCAAACTGGCGGGGTTCAAATCCTTCGTCGATCCGACCACGGTGAACTTCCCCAGTAACATGGCGGCGGTCGTCGGGCCGAACGGTTGCGGCAAGTCGAACATCATCGACGCCGTACGCTGGGTGATGGGCGAAAGTTCGGCGAAGAATCTCCGTGGCGAGTCGATGACCGACGTCATCTTCAACGGCTCGACCAGCCGCAAACCGGTGAGCCAGGCGAGCATCGAGCTGGTGTTCGACAACTCCGACGGCACCCTGGTCGGCGAATACGCGGCATATGCCGAGATCTCCATTCGGCGCAAAGTCACCCGCGACAGCCAGAACAGCTATTTCCTCAACGGCGCCAAATGCCGCCGTCGCGACATCACCGATATCTTCCTCGGCACCGGCCTCGGCCCGCGCAGCTACTCGATCATCGAGCAGGGGATGATCTCCAAGCTGATCGAAGCCAAGCCCGAAGACCTGCGCAACTTCATCGAAGAAGCGGCGGGCATCTCCAAGTACAAGGAGCGTCGGCGCGAGACCGAAAACCGCATTCGCCGCACCCACGAAAACCTCGCGCGTCTGACCGACTTGCGTGAAGAGCTCGAACGCCAGCTTGAGCGCCTGCACCGGCAAGCCGAATCCGCGAAGAAATATCAGGAATACAAAGCCGAAGAGCGTCAGCTCAAGGCACAACTGTCGGCCCTGCGCTGGCAGGACTTGAACGATCAGGTCGGCCAGCGCGAGTCGATCATCGGCAACCAGGAAGTCAGTTTCGAGGCGCTGGTCGCCGAGCAGCGCAATGCCGACGCGGCCATCGAGCGCCTGCGCGACGGGCACCATGAACTGTCGGAACGCTTCAATCTGGTGCAAGGGCGCTTCTATTCGGTCGGCGGCGACATCGCCCGGGTCGAGCAGAGCATCCAGCACGGCCAGCAACGCTTGCGTCAGTTGCAGGATGACCTGAAAGAAGCCGAACGCGCGCGCCTGGAAACCGAATCGCACCTGGGCCACGACCGCACGCTGCTGCTGACCCTTGGCGAAGAGCTGGACATGCTCACCCCCGAGCAGGAGGTCACCAGCGCCGCCGCCGAAGAAGCTGCCGCTGCGCTGGAGGACTCCGAAAGCGTCATGCACGGCTGGCAGGAGCAGTGGGACGCCTTCAACCTGACCGCCGCCGAACCACGGCGTCAGGCCGAAGTGCAGCAGTCGCGCATCCAGCAACTGGAAACCAGCATGGAGCGTCTGGCCGATCGGCAAAAGCGTCTCGCCGAAGAGCGTGACTTGCTCTCCGCCGATCCGGAAGACGCCGCGATCATGGCGCTCAACGAGCAGCTCGCCGAGTCCGAAGCGACCCTTGAAGATTTGCAGACCAGCGAAGAAGCGCAGGTCGAAAAACTTGAACAATTGCGTCAGGAATTGCAGCAGGCGCTGACCGCGCAACAACAGGCGCAGGGCGATTTGCAGCGGCTCAACGGTCGTCTGGCGTCGCTGGAAGCCTTGCAGCAAGCCGCGCTCGATCCGGGCACCGGCACCGCTGAATGGCTGAAAGAACACAACCTCGCCGAACGTCCGCGACTGGCCGAAGGCCTGAAGGTCGAGGCGGGTTGGGAGCTGGCGGTGGAAACCGTGCTCGGCGCCGATCTGCAAGCGGTGCTGGTCGACGATTTCAGCGGCTTCGATCTGTCCGGGTTCACTCAAGGTGATCTGCGCCTGCTCAGCCCCGCCGGCGATGGCGTGCGGGTGGCGGGCAGCCTGCTGGATAAGGTCGAGGCGCAGATCGATCTGTCGCCATGGCTCGGCCAGGTCAAACCGGTCGACAGCCTGGAGCAGGCGCTGGCCCTGCGCGGCCAGTTGAGCGCCGGGCAGAGCCTGATCAGCCGCGATGGTTACTGGGTCGGTCGGCACTTTCTGCGAGTGCGTCGCGCCAGTGAAGCCGAGAGCGGCATGCTCGCCCGGGGCCAGGAAATCGAGACGCTGCAGGCTGAACGCGAAGAGCGCGAAGCCACCGTCGAAGCCATGGAAACCCGTTTGCAGACCTTGCGTGCGCAACAGCGTCAGCAGGAAAACGGCCGTGAGCATTTGCGTCGCTTGCTGCAAGACGAAGCGCGTGCGCAAGGTGAATTGAAAGCCCAGTTGTCCGCCGGCAAAGCCAAGGCTGAACAACTGACGCTGCGCCGCACGCGTCTTGACGAAGAGCTGGTCGAACTCGGCGAACAACGCGAGCTCGAGCACGAACAGGTCGGCGAAGCGCGCATGCAATTGCAAGAAGCGCTCGACGCTATGGCGCTGGACACCGAGCAGCGCGAGTTGCTGCTGGCGCAGCGCGACAGCCTGCGCGAACGCCTCGACCGCGTGCGGCAGGAGGCCCGTCAGCACAAGGATCACGCTCATCAACTGGCCGTGCGTCTTGGCTCGTTGCGCGCGCAGCATGACTCCACGCGTCAGGCGCTGGAACGTCTGGAAATGCAGGCCGAGCGCCTCACCGAAAAACGCGAACAGTTGAGTCTGAATCTGGAGGAGGGCGAGGCGCCGCTGGAAGAGCTGCGCCTGAAACTCGAAGAGCTGCTCGACAAACGCATGACGGTCGACGAAGAACTGAAGACCGCGCAAATCGCGCTGGAAGACGCTGACCGCGAATTGCGCGAGGCGGAAAAACGCCGGACTCAGGCCGAGCAGCAATCGCAACTGATCCGTGGCCAGCTCGAACAGCAGCGCATGGAATGGCAAGCGCTGACCGTGCGGCGCAAGGCGTTGCAGGATCAACTGCTCGAAGACGGCTACGATCTCAATGGCGTGCTCGCGACCCTGACCCCCGAGGCCAGTGAACGCGCCGCCGAAGAAGAACTCGAACGCATCAATGCGCGGATTCAACGCCTGGGCGCGATCAACCTCGCGGCCATCGATGAGTACACGCAACAATCCGAGCGTAAACGTTATCTGGATGCGCAGGACGCCGATCTGGTCGAAGCCCTGGAGACCCTGGAAAACGTCATTCGCAAGATCGACAAGGAAACCCGTAACCGCTTCAAAGATACCTTTGATCAGATCAATGGCGGATTACAGGCACTTTTCCCGAAAGTTTTCGGTGGAGGCAGCGCCTATTTGGAACTGACGGGCGAAGATCTACTCGATACAGGGGTGACGATCATGGCGCGGCCGCCAGGAAAGAAGAACAGCACCATCCATTTGCTCTCTGGCGGGGAAAAAGCCCTGACCGCGCTGGCACTGGTGTTTGCGATCTTCAAATTGAATCCGGCGCCGTTCTGCATGCTCGATGAAGTTGACGCGCCACTGGATGACGCTAACGTTGGACGCTACGCACGATTGGTTAAAGAGATGTCGCAGACCGTGCAGTTCATCTATATCACCCACAACAAGATCGCCATGGAAATGGCCGATCAACTGATGGGCGTGACGATGCACGAGCCGGGTTGTTCGCGATTGGTTGCAGTGGATGTCGAGGAGGCGATGGCGATGGTGGACGCCTGAGCCTGCGTGGTGTCGGAAGGGTATTAATGGTCTGTAGGACTTTTTTACCGACTTCGACTTGCTGGCCAATCGACATATTCGCGCGAGCTAATGTGACAGACGGTGTAAAGTTGCCTTTGGTCGTGCTAGTTTAATGTCAATTTTTCGTATACGTGGGCAAAACGCCTGTCAGAACATAGAGTTGGCGCCACGTTTTAAAGCGGTTTGCACAATGTAAACCCCTTATTTTTCAGCATTTTTTATAGAGGCACGGGATTACATGGAAATCGGTCTGCGCGAGTGGCTGATCGTCATCGGCATCATTGTGATAGCCGGTATTCTTTTCGATGGCTGGCGCCGTATGCGCGGCGGCAAGGGAAAACTGAAATTCCGCCTTGACCGAAGTCTGTCCAACCTGCCGGACGAGGACACCAGCGCTGAGCTGTTGGGCCCGGCCCGCGTGCTGGATACGCATAAAGAGCCGCAACTGGACGAACACGATCTGCCGTCGGTGAGCATGCCGGCCCGCGAAGCACGCGAGCCTCGCGAATCCGGCTCGAAACGTGGCAAGCGTGGGAACACTGGTCCGGCGCAGGGCGACCTGAACCTCGACCTAGATCTGGACAGCGGCCCGAGCTTCAGCAGCCGAGACGACGATTTCGTTGAAGACAGCAAGCCTTCGCCGGCTGTGGCCGACAAGGATCAGCCGCAAGCCGAAGAAGTTCTGGTGATCAGCGTGATCTGCCGCGACGCCGCCGGCTTCAAAGGCCCGGCACTGCTGCAGAACATTCTCGAAAGCGGTCTGCGTTTTGGCGAGATGGATATTTTCCACCGCCACGAAAGCATGGCCGGCAACGGTGAAGTGCTGTTCTCCATGGCCAACGCGGTCAAGCCGGGCATTTTCGATCTGGACGACATCGACCATTTCAGCACCCCGGCGGTGAGCTTCTTCCTCGGCCTGCCAGGCCCGCGTCATCCGAAGCAGGCCTTCGACGTGATGGTGGCGGCAGCGCGCAAGCTGTCCCAGGAACTGAACGGCGAGCTGAAAGACGACCAGCGCAGCGTGCTGACCGCGCAGACTATCGAGCACTACCGTCAGCGCATCGTCGAATTCGAACGCCGCGCCCTGACCCAGAAGCGCTAAAGGCCAGAGCGCAGTTGTGGCGAGGGAGCTTGCTCCCGCTCGGTGGCGAAGCCGCCGTAAATCCTGCAACCGGGTTGTGCCTGATGCAACATGGTGGAGGGTATTGGGGCTGCTTCGCAGCCCAGCGGGAGCAAGCTCCCTCGCCACAATGTCCATAGCCTTGAGCTATTGTGATTTAGAAGATTGAGCAGCCTCGGCTGCTCTTTTGCTTTATGAGAGAACACCCATGACCGCCGCCAAAAACCGCATTCTAGAGCTGCGCGCTGAACTCGATCAGCACAACTACCGTTATCACGTCCTCGACGAGCCGAGCATTCCGGACGCCGAGTACGACCGGTTGTTCCACGAGCTCAAGGCACTGGAAGCGGCCAACCCGGAACTGATCACCAGCGACTCACCGACCCAGCGCGTCGGCAGCGTGGCGCTGACCGCGTTCACTCAGGTGCGTCACGAAGTGCCGATGCTCAGCCTCGGCAACGCCTTCGAAGAAACCGACATGCGCGAGTTCGACCGCCGGGTGACCGAAGGGCTGGATCTGCCGGCCGGTGATTTGTTCGGCGGCGGCGCAGCGGTGGAATACAGCTGCGAGCCGAAGCTCGATGGCCTGGCGGTCAGCCTGTTGTATCAGGACGGCGTGCTGGTGCGCGGCGCCACCCGTGGCGACGGCACCACCGGCGAAGACATCAGCGTCAACGTGCGCACCGTGCGCAACATTCCGCTGAAGCTGCACGGCACCGGATGGCCGGCGACCCTGGAAGTGCGCGGTGAAGTGTTCATGTCCAAGGCCGGTTTCGAACGCCTCAACGCCTCGCAACTGGAAGTCGGCGGCAAGACCTTCGCCAACCCGCGCAACGCCGCGGCGGGCAGCCTGCGCCAGCTGGATTCGAAGATCACCGCCAACCGCCCGCTGGAATTCTGCTGCTACGGCATCGGTCAGGTCTCTCACGATATTTCCGACACCCACATCGGCAACCTCAAGCAATTGCAGAAGTGGGGCATGCCGATCAGCCATGAGTTGAAACTGGCCAAAGGCATCGGCGAGTGCCTGGATTACTACCGCGACATCGGCGAGCGGCGTAACTCGCTGGCCTACGAAATCGACGGCGTGGTATTCAAGGTCAACAGCATCGCCGATCAGCGCGAGCTGGGCTTCCGTGCCCGCGAACCGCGCTGGGCCATCGCGCACAAATTCCCGGCCATGGAAGAACTCACCGAGCTGCTCGACGTGGAATTCCAGGTCGGTCGTACCGGTGCCGTCACGCCAGTGGCGCGCTTGAAGCCGGTCAAAGTCGCTGGCGTCACTGTGGCCAACGCCACCCTGCACAACATGGATGAAGTCGCACGCCTGGGCCTGATGATCGGCGACACCGTGATCATCCGCCGCGCCGGTGACGTGATTCCGCAGGTGGTGCAAGTGGTCACCGAGCGTCGTCCTGACGACGCTCGCCCTGTGCATATTCCAGAGAACTGCCCGGTCTGCGGCTCCCACGTCGAGCGTACGCAACTGGTCAAGCGCAGTAAGGGCAAGGAAACCATCAGCGAAGGTGCGGTGTATCGCTGCGTCGGGCGTCTGGCCTGCGGTGCGCAACTGAAACAGGCGATCATTCACTTCGTGTCGCGCCGGGCGATGGACATTGAAGGCCTCGGCGACAAGAGCGTCGAGCAACTGGTCGATGAAGGTCTGGTCAGTTCGCCGGCGGATCTGTATGCGCTGAAGTTCGACGACATCGTCGATCTGGAAGGCTTCGCCGAAGTGTCCAGCAACAAGCTGCTGGCGGCGATTGAAGACAGCAAACAGCCGGGGTTGGCGCGGTTCATTTATGCGCTGGGCATTCCCGATGTTGGCGAGGAGACGGCCAAGGTCCTGGCGCGCTCGCTGGGTTCGCTGGAGCGCGTGCAGCAGGCGCTGCCGCAAGTGCTGACCTATCTGCCGGACATCGGCCTGGAAGTGGCGCACGAGATTCACAGCTTCTTTGAAGATGCGCACAACCAGCAGGTGATCACTGCTTTGCTGGGCCATGGTCTGCAGATTCAGGATCAGGGCGAGCTGGGTGCCGAATTTGCGGCGAGCACTACGCTTGGTGGTCTGCTCGACAAACTGCACATCCCCTCGGTCGGCCCGGGTGGGGCGCAGAAGCTGGCGGACAAATTCGGCTCGCTGGAAGCGGTGATGAATGCCGACTGGCTGGACATGCGTCAGGCGCTGCCGGAGAAGCAGGCCAATTCGGTGCGTGAGTTCTTTGCTTCGCCAGAGCACCGGCAGATCGCTGAATCCGCCGAGAAACAACTGCGTGATTTCGGCATGCACTGGCTGAGCGAAAAGAAAGTCGTCGAAGGCCTGCCGCTGTCCGGCGAGACCTGGGTGCTGACCGGCAAGGTTGAGCTGATGAGCCGTGATGTCGCCAAGGAACATCTGGAAAGCCTTGGCGCCAAAGTCGCCGGCTCGGTCTCGGCGAAAACCCATTGTGTGGTAGCAGGCCCGGGTGCTGGCTCGAAACTCACCAAAGCCAATGAGCTGGGGGTGAAAGTGATGGACGAAGAAGCGTTTATTGCTTTCCTCAACACCCACGGTATTTCTGCCTGAGACCTTTTTGGTCGGCAGTCTGCATTTGTGGTGAGGGAGCTTGCTCCCGCTCGGCGACGAAGTCGTCGCAAAACCATTATCCTCGGTATTTCAGGGTAAATGAGGTCGCATGGTTTTGGGGCTGCTTCGCAGCCCAGCGGGAGCAAGCTCCCTCGCCACATCAGCAGTGTCACTAAGCAGCACTTTGTTCGGGAACATTGTTGTCTTAAGAATGATCTAGTCTTGGCAAGCCCCAGGGAGAGATCGCCATGTACCGCTTTTTCGAGCAGCTCAGTTCTCGCATCGTCGCGCCGTTCATGGGCGAGTCTTCGCGCAACAGTAAAATCTGGCCGTGCCGCTGCGGCCAATCGTTGTTCTTTCGCAACAGTCAGTGCCTGGCCTGCAACGCTGCGCTGGGCTACCAGCCTGAAGAAAGTCGCATCACGTCATTGTCTCCCGGTTCAGAGGAGGGCACCTGGACGCTGGATGCCGATCCCGGTGCAGGACTGTTTCGCCGCTGTGCCAACCTCGACACCGCCGCCGCCTGCAACTGGCTGCTTCCCGCCAATGTCGATGATGCGTTGTGCGTCGCCTGCAGTCTCAATCGCACCATTCCTGACCTGTCGGTAGCGGAAAACCCCGAACGCTGGCGCAAGGTCGAAATCGCCAAACGGCGCCTCATCGCTCAATTGATCACCCTCGGCCTGCCGGTCATCCCGAAAACCGTGGATGAAGACACCGGGCTGGCCTTCGATTTCATCGGTGTCGACCTCGAAGGCAATGCGCCGATGACCGGCCACGCCAACGGCCTGATCACCCTCGACATCAAAGAAGCCGACGATGCCCACCGCGAGCAGGTAAGGGCGCAGATGCACGAACCCTATCGCACACTGCTCGGGCATTTCCGGCATGAGGTCGGGCATTATTACTGGGATCGCCTGATCGCCAACGGCCCGTGGCTCGAAGCCTTCCGCAACCTGTTCGGCGACGAGCGTGCCAGTTACGCCGAAGCGCTTGATCGCCACTACCAGCAGGGCGCACCACTGGACTGGCCGCAACACTACGTCAGCGCCTACGCGACCATGCATCCGTGGGAAGACTGGGCCGAAACCTGGGCGCATTACCTGCACATGATGGACGCGGTGGACACCGCACTGGGCTTTGGCATGAGTGCGCGGGAAATGGATTTCGACTACCAGCCGTTTCCCCCCAGCACCCTGTATGACCCGCAGCACCCCGGCGGCGCGGCATTCCTGTCGTTCGTCAACGCGTGGATTGAACTGGCGGGCATGCTCAACGAATTGTCACGCAGCATGGGCCAGCCGGATTTCTACCCGTTCGTGCTGCCGGCGGCGGCAATTGCCAAGCTGCACTTCATCCATCTGGTGATCCAGCAGGCGGGCGGTCGAGCGGACGAAGTCTTGAGCCTGTAGCAGCTGCCGCAGGCTGCGATCTTTATGTCCTTGAAGCCATTCATATTTTTAATCTGAAACCAACGGTTGTAACTTCGCTTCAGATAGGTACAATGGCGCGGCTCGCCGACAGGTGAGTGTCGTTATGGTGACCCCATCGGTCCCCCCGCAACGATTACCCGTGAACCTGGTCAGATCCGGAAGGAAGCAGCCACAGCGGGAACATTGTGTGCCGGGGTGTGGCTGGTGGGGTTACCACCTTAACGAACATCGAGCGCTTCAACAGAACTGCATGGGTTTCGCCCACTGCGGTTTTTTTATGTCTGCGATTTGAGCTTTCACCACAGCCCCTGTGGGAGCGAGCTTGCTCGCGAAGGCTGCATCCCCAATGCCTGTTCGGCCATCGTTGCGCAACAGTGGCATACTCCACCGTCTTGCTGCGCGCGTCGTTGACAAGTTCGCGCCCTGGCTACGAGGTTGTATGCACCCGGAACATCACGATTTATCCACCGCCGTTTACTTGCCTGTAACGGATGAAACCTGCGCGAGCCTGTTGCAGCCCGAGGGCGCGACGACCCTTGGCGAGCTGACGGATGCGCAACTGGCCGCAGTGCTGGTCATCCAGAATCTGGCCCAAGCCGCCGAAAAGGATCTCACCGCCGCCGCGGCGGAGAAGGTCCTGGCACGGCTGATCGCGTGGGCGGTCGATGGCCGGACAGGGTTGTTGTCCGAGGCGCAGCGACTGTTCGATCCGCGCCAGTTGTATTTCGGGCTGAATGCTCTGCGGCGGCTGAACCTGCGATTGCTGTTGGCCGAAGAAGTCGCGGCGCAGGATTACCTGCTGCCCGATGGCAAATGGGATGACGAATTCAAGACGCGCCACCACGCCGTGAATAATCCGTTCAGCCAACAGATGATCAGCCCCATCCAGCGCGAGCGCTGGCTAAGCCCGGCACAAGACAAACTGGTCAGGACCTTCCGCGCCAATCTGGACGAAGACCTGCACGTGCAAGGCTACGCCGGGATCGGCAAGAGCCATCTGCTGGGGGCTCTGACCGAGTGCCTGGAGCCCAGGAAAACCCTGCTGCTGGCGCGTACGCCGGAAAAGCTGGCAACGTTGAGTCAGCGCATGGGCATCACCGGTGATCGCAAGCCCGGCATCACTTTCGAAGCGTTCGCGCGCGGGCTGATCCACGGCCGCAGGCCGCAGACGACAGCGACTGCCGCCCGGCTGGCGAGCAAACAGAGCGTGGCGCAGGCGCTGAATATCCTCGGTTTTCGCGGCCATGATGCGCAACGGACCTTCAACGTCTGCCTGGAAACCCTCGAGCGCTATTGTCAGTCCCGGGATTACAGCCTGAGCGCCCAGCATCTGCCGTATTTCCAACTGTCATTGTCCAGCCTTGAGTCCAAGGTGCTGCTGGAATATTCCAGTCGCGTCTGGAGTTATCTCGAGGCCAACCCGGCCTGGGGCCGACAGAGCGGCTTCGAAGCCTTGTTGTTGATCAAGCGGGCGAGCCTGGCCGGCTGCGTGGTGCCGCCTCGTTACACCCATGTGCTGATTGACGAGAGCCAGGACATTCCGGCCTCGCTGCTGCAGATCATCGAGCGCGGTCGCCAGGTGCTGATCACCCTGGGCGATGAGTACCAGCACGCCAGCCGCGATCTGGTGAAAAGAAAGCGCGAGGTGCGCCAGAGCGATATCACCTATTCGGTGCGCTCCGGGCGTAACGTCGAGCGCCTGGTCAATCCGCTGATTTCCCGGCACTCGGAAAAGACCAAGGTGCCCTTCGAAGGTGCGAGTGAGGCGGACGTCGGGATCGAGTTTTATCCACAAGGCTTTGTGCCGCCCGAAGGTTGCGTGGTGCTGACCGCATCGCCGTGGGACACGATGATGTGGGCCATGCAATTGCACGACGCCAACTGCCTGTTCAGCTTTCCCGACATGAAAGCGCAGCGCGACCTCGAACATTTCATGACCACCGCCATTGAGCTGTTCAAGGTCGATTATTACAGCGCCGAGCACAGCGAGAAGGGGCCGCACCGGTATTTCAGCGACTTGCCCGACTGGCAGCAGGTGCGCGCTGCCAATCGGTTCGACGAAGCGTTTCTGTGGGTCGAGGCCGAGCTGCAAAAAGGCTTCAAGGTCGCGGACCTGACCCGGCTGATCCGGATGATCGGCGCCCCCGGCAAGAGTTGCATGCTGATGCAGGCGCAGGAGGCGGGCGGCATGGAGTTCGACCGGGTGCTGCTGACGCCCGAGTTGCTGACCAACGTCAAGTTCAAGGATGCCTATGCGTTCGACGAGCGGATTTGCGCGGTGTACATCGCCATTTCCCGCGCCCGGCAGCAGCTTTTTTTGCCGTACGATGTGGTGGAGTGGATCGAGTTTCACGACTACCAGAAATTCCGCGAGTCGCACGGCTACTGAATACCCGGCAACCATCCCCCAGTAGGAGTGAGCCTGCTCGCGATAGCGTCATATCAGTCGGCATCAACGTTGACTGAACCAGCCCATCGCGAGCAGGCTCACTCCTGCAAGGGTTACGGGTTGTCTTCGGCGCTGCCGGTATACAACCGGATAATCTCATCAATCTCCCCCGACATTTTCATCCGCAGCATCGTGCGCAAGATCCGCTGCACCGGCACCTGCGGGTCATTCCTCACATAGCAGCCGACATGCTGCTCCTGCAACACGGTCACAGCGTGCAGTTGCTGCCCGGGCAGCAGGCGCTGGTTAAACCAGTCCAGGGTCCATTGATTGCTCACCGCGTAGCGATAGCGCCCGGCCAGCAGTTTTTCCAGCACTTGCTCCTGATTGCGCGCATCGTCGCGTTGCAGGTGATCGGCGTCGAACAGCGGTTGCAGGGTCGGGTAGGTGTAACCGAGCACGGTGCCGGCCGATTGGCGGGGCAGGCGGGCGGGATCGACGTGGGGCGGCTGAGCCTCGCGACTGATCAACAAATCGCGCTGGGACCACAACGGAATGCTCCAGATGTAATCCCCGGACTGATTCGGCAGCCACGATTGCGCGGCATAGCAGCGCACATCGACTTCGCCGCGCTCCATGGCGTTTTGTACCCGGGCGCGCGGCAGTACGTGAAATTCGGCCGGCACGCGGACTTGGGTCGCCAGGCTGAGCATCATGTCGTGAAGGATGCCTTGGGTCGGGCGGCCGCGATCCAGTTGCACCATCGGCATCGCCCAGCTGTCGGCCACGACGAAGCGCAGCGGCGGCTCGGCGGCCGCTACGTTCAGGCAAATTCCCAGTAACGCTCCCACGGCCCACCGCATAAACGCTCCGGTAATTCTCGATCCCGGGCCGATAAAAGCCTCTGGTCATGCAGCTTAGCCAGATTAGACGAGCACACCGGATGCAATTTTGCCCTTGCTCCGCTAGCATTAGCCGCTTCAGCTTCCTTCGTTGCGACGGTTTTCGATGAGTTATCAGGTTCTTGCACGTAAATGGCGTCCGCGCTCGTTCCGCGAAATGGTCGGCCAGACCCATGTGCTCAAGGCTCTGATCAATGCCTTGGACAGCCAGCGGCTGCACCACGCGTACCTGTTCACCGGTACCCGCGGGGTCGGTAAGACCACCATTGCGCGGATCATTGCCAAATGCCTGAACTGTGAGACAGGTATCACTTCCAGCCCGTGCGGCGAGTGTTCGGTATGCCGCGAGATCGACGAGGGCCGCTTCGTCGACCTGATCGAGATCGACGCCGCGAGCCGGACCAAGGTCGAAGACACCCGCGAACTGCTCGACAACGTGCAGTACGCCCCGAGCCGTGGGCGCTTCAAGGTCTATCTGATCGACGAAGTGCACATGCTCTCCAGCCATTCCTTCAATGCGCTGCTGAAAACCCTCGAAGAGCCGCCGCCGTACGTCAAGTTCATCCTGGCGACCACCGACCCGCAGAAACTTCCGGCAACGATTTTGTCGCGCTGCCTGCAGTTCTCCCTGAAGAACATGACGCCCGAGCGCGTGGTCGAGCACTTGACCCACGTTCTGACGGCCGAAAACGTGCCGTTCGAAGACGACGCGCTGTGGTTGCTCGGTCGCGCCGCTGACGGCTCGATGCGGGACGCCATGAGCCTGACCGACCAGGCCATCGCCTTCGGTGAAGGCAAGGTGCTGGCCGCCGACGTGCGGGCGATGCTCGGTACGCTGGATCACGGCCAGGTCTTTGACGTCCTGCATTCGTTGATCGAAGGCGATGCCAAGGCGTTGCTCGAGGCCGTGCGCCACCTGGCCGAGCAAGGCCCGGACTGGAACGGCGTGCTCTCGGAAATTCTCAACGTGCTGCACCGCGTGGCCATCGCCCAGGCGTTGCCGGAAGGTGTAGACAACGGTCATGGCGACCGGGATCGCGTTTTGGCACTGGCTCAGGCGCTGCCGGCCGAAGACGTGCAGTTCTATTATCAGATGGGCCTGATCGGTCGGCGCGATTTGCCGCTGGCGCCGGACCCCCGGGGTGGCTTCGAGATGGTCCTGCTGCGGATGCTGGCCTTCCGGCCGGCGGACACGGCGGACGCCCCGAGGCAACCGCTAAAGCCAGTGGGGATCAGCCAGGCCACAGTTGATTCCGCACACTCAGTGGCTGCCGCGCCGAAACCTGCGCCGGTAGTTGCTGCGGCTGTTGCGCCGACGCCTGCGCCTGCACCGGTTGCTGCCCCGGCCGCGGAGCCCGCGCCTGCCGTGGTCGCCGAGCCTGCACCCGCACCTGCAGCAGAGCCGCAGCCAGAACCCGAGCCTATCGTCGCCGAAGAGGTTGTCGACCTGCCGTGGAACGATCCGGTCGAACCCGAGCCCGAACCTGCGCAGCAGCCAGCCGTCGAACCGGTGCTGGAAACCGCCGGCGAGCAGCCCGAGTTGCCGCCGATGCCGCTGCCGACCCCGGACAGCGTGGTGCCGGACGCGCCGGAATGGGCCGCCGCGCCGATTCCCGAGCCGTCGGTGGCCGATGTCGATGCTGCCACACCGGGCATGGACCTGGACGACGAGCCGCCGCTGGACGAAGACTACATCGAGCCGGACCTGGATTCGGCCTACAGCTACCTCGACGACTTGGCCAGCGAACACACCGCCGAGCCGGCCCCGGAACCCGAGCCGGAACCTGCCGCCGCGCCGGCCACCGGTCTGGCGCTGCAGTGGCTGGAGCTGTTCCCGCAACTGCCGATTTCCGGCATGACCGGCAGCATCGCCGCCAACTGCACATTGATCGCGGTCGATGGCGACCATTGGCTGATGCACCTGGACCCGGCGCACAGCGCGCTGTTCAACGCCACGCAGCAGCGGCGCCTGAACGATGCGTTGAACCAGTTCCACGGTCGCACGCTGACCCTGACCATCGAGCTGATCAAGCCCGAACAGGAGACCCCGGCCCAGGCTGCGTCCCGCCGCCGGGCCAACCGTCAGCGCGAGGCGGAGGAATCGATCCACGGTGATCCGTTCATCCAGCAGATGGTCCAGCAGTTCGGTGCGGTCGTGCGACACGATACTATTGAACCTGTCGATGCCTTGGTCACCCAAGGCTAATAACTGAGGGCGTTCGGTGTTAAGCGCCGGGCGCTGTTTTGATCCAAGTACTTTTGAGGTGATTCCCATGATGAAAGGTGGCATGGCCGGCCTGATGAAGCAGGCGCAGCAGATGCAGGAAAAAATGGCCAAGATGCAGGAAGAACTGGCCAACGCCGAAGTCACCGGCAAAGCCGGTGGCGATATGGTCACCGTGGTGATGACCGGTCGTCACGACGTGAAAAGCGTCAGCATCGACCCAAGCCTGGTTGAAGGCCTGAGCGAAGACGACAAAGAAATGCTGGAAGCCGTGGTTGCTGCCGCCGTCAACGACGCCGTGCGCAAGATCGAAGCCAACAGCCAGGAAAAAATGGGCAGCATGACCGCCGGCATGAACCTGCCAGCGGGTATGAAACTGCCATTCTGATTCGCCATTGCGCGGCAGATGAGCGACACAAAATGCCAGGCATCGCGCCTGGCATTTTTGTTTCTGCTCGGCCATGTTCACTGTTCCCCTGTAGCGAGGGAGCTTGCTCCCGCTCGGCGACGAAGTCGTCGTGAAACCTGCCAACCTGATAGATCGGTAAGAAAGCAGGGGAGCGCTTCGCACTCCAGCGGGAGCAAGCTCCCTCGCCACAGCAATTGTGTAGAAACATCGAACGCCGAAATGCCTCAACAGTCTGCTTCCTATATCCCCGAATTCACCCTTCACAGGAGACGCTGACATGTCCGACCCTCTGACCCTCAATCAACGCATCGTCCTGGCCTCCCGCCCAGTGGGCGCGCCAACCCCGGAAAACTTCCGTCTGGAGCGCGAAGCGTTGCCGGACCTCGAAGACGGTCAGGTGCTGCTGAAAACCCAGTACCTGTCCCTCGACCCGTACATGCGCGGGCGCATGAGTGATGCGCCGTCCTACGCCGCGCCGGTAGAAATCGGTGAGGTGATGACCGGTGGCGCTGTCAGCCGTGTCGAAGATTCCCGTCATCCGAAATTCCATAAGGGTGATCTGGTGGTTGGCGCGACAGGCTGGCAGAGCCACAGCATCAGCGACGGCCGTAACATCATCCCGATCCCGTCCGGCCTGCCGAGCCCGTCGATGGCCCTCGGCGTGCTGGGCATGCCGGGGATGACCGCGTACATGGGCCTGATGGACATCGGTCAACCGAAAGAGGGCGAAACGCTGGTGGTCGCTGCCGCGTCCGGGGCGGTCGGTTCGGTGGTCGGTCAGGTGGCGAAGATCAAAGGCCTGCGCGCCGTGGGCGTGGCCGGTGGCGCCGAGAAGTGCAAGTACGTTGTAGACGAGCTCGGTTTTGATGCTTGCATCGATCACAAGGCGCCGGACTTTGCCGAGCAACTGGCCAAAGCGTGCCCGAACGGCATCGACATCTATTACGAGAACGTCGGTGGGCATGTGTTCGAGGCCGTGCTGCCGCTGCTCAACCCCAAGGCGCGGATTCCGCTGTGCGGGCTGATCGCCGGTTACAACGCCTCTGAAGCGCCGCAAGGCCCGGATCGTCTGCCGACGTTGCAACGCACGTTGCTGACCAAGCGTGTGCGGATTCAGGGCTTCATCGTGTTCGACGACTATGGCGACCGTCAGCCGGAATTCATCAGCCACATGGTGCCGTGGGTGCGTGACGGCAAGGTGAAATTCCGCGAGGACGTGGTGGAAGGCCTGGAGCAGGCGCCCGAGGCGTTTATCGGTCTGCTGGAGGGGCGCAACTTCGGCAAACTGGTGGTGAAGGTCGCCCAGGACTGAGCATTTGACGCTGGCCGGAGGCGCGGGTATAAACCGCGTCTCGTTGTTTTGTCGGACTTTTTACCCATGAGCTTCAGCCCTTTGATTCGCCAACTGATCGATGCCCTGCGAACCTTGCCGGGCGTAGGTCAGAAAACCGCCCAGCGCATGGCGTTGCAGTTGCTCGAGCGTGACCGGAGTGGCGGCACGCGCCTGGCCCAGGCCCTGAGCCAGGCCATGGAAGGGGTCGGTCATTGCCGGCAGTGCCGCACGCTGACCGAAGACGATCTGTGCCCGCAATGCGCCGATACCCGCCGCGACGACACGCTGCTGTGCGTGGTGGAAGGGCCGATGGACGTGTATGCGGTGGAGCAGACCGGTTTCCGTGGGCGTTACTTCGTGCTCAAGGGTCATCTGTCGCCGTTGGACGGTCTGGGGCCGGAAGCCATTGGTATTCCGCAGTTGATGGCGCGGATTGAAGAGGCAGGCACCTTTACTGAAGTCATCCTCGCCACCAACCCGACGGTGGAAGGTGAGGCGACCGCGCATTACATCGCCCAGCTTCTCAGCAACAAAGGCCTGATCGCCTCGCGGATTGCCCATGGTGTGCCGCTGGGCGGTGAGCTGGAGCTGGTGGATGGCGGCACACTGGCGCATTCGTTTGCCGGGCGTAAGCCGATTTCCCTCTGATCAAAGCCAAAGATCGCAGCCTTCGGCAGCTCCTACAGGGACGCATTCCAAGTGTAGGAGCTGCCGAAGGCTGCGATCTTTTGATCTTCTGCATCTTGAAAACCAAGCAAGCGCTCGGTTAACGTCGGCCAACCCTTCGATGGAGTTCGCCGATGCCTGCCTTCCAGGAATACTTCGACCCCAGCCACCAAATGGTCCGCGACAGCGTCAGACGTTTCGTCGAACGCGAAATCCTGCCGGACGTCGACGCGTGGGAAGAGGCCGAGGGCTTTCCCCGCGAGCTGTACCTCAAGGCTGGGGCGGCGGGGATTCTCGGCATCGGTTATCCCGAAGCGCTGGGTGGCAGCCACGAAGGTGATGTGTTCGCCAAAGTCGCCGCCAGTGAAGAGCTGATGCGCTGCGGCTCCGGCGGTCTGGTGGCGGGGCTGGGGTCGCTGGATATCGGCCTGCCACCGATCGTCAAATGGGCGCGGCCCGAGTTGCGCGACCGTATTGTGCCGGCAGTGCTCAGCGGCGAGAAAATCAGCGCCCTGGCGATCACCGAGCCCGGTGGCGGTTCCGACGTCGCCAACCTGCAAACCCGCGCCGTGCGTGACGGCGATGTCTATCGGGTCAGTGGCAGCAAAACCTTCATCACCAGTGGCGTACGCGCGGATTTCTACACCGTCGCGGTGCGCACCGGCGCTCCGGGTTTCGGCGGCATCAGCCTGTTGCTGATCGAGAAGGGCACCCCAGGCTTCACCGTAGGCCGCCAGTTGAAAAAAATGGGCTGGTGGGCCTCGGACACCGCTGAACTGTTCTTCGACGATTGTCGGGTGCCTGTGGGCCATCTGATCGGCGCCGAGAACATGGGCTTCGCCTGCATCATGGGCAATTTCCAGAGCGAGCGGCTGGCGCTGGCGCTGATGGCCAACATGACTTCACAACTGGCGCTGGAAGAAGCCCTGAAGTGGGCGCGTGCGCGTGAGGCGTTCGGCAAGCAGATCGGCAAATTTCAGGTGATCAAGCATCGTCTGGCCGAAATGGCCACGGCGCTGGAGGTGTCGCGGGAGTTTACCTACCGGCAGGCGGCGAAGATGGCGGCGGGGCAGAGTGTGATCAAGGAGATTTCCATGGCCAAGAACTTTGCCACGGATACGTCGGACCGGATCACTACCGAAGCGGTGCAGATTCTTGGCGGGCTGGGTTATATGCGCGAAAGCCTGGTGGAGCGGCTGTATCGGGATAACCGCATCTTGTCGATTGGCGGCGGGACGCGGGAAGTGATGAACGAGATCATCAGCAAGCAGATGGGGCTTTAGGTTCTGCGTTGAGGCGGCCGACGCCTTCGTGAGCAGGCTCGCTCCCACAGGAGAATGCATTCCAAATGTGGGAGCGAGCCTGCTCGCGAAAGCGGTCTGACAGGCGCTACTTACTTATCAGTCAGGGCAAATTGCGTCAGACAGAAGGTCGGGATGCCCATGTCTTCCAGGCGCTGCGAACCCCCCAGCTCCGGCAGGTCAATGATCGCCGCCGCTTCATGCACCCGTGCGCCCATGCGGCGGATCAGGTTGGCCGCTGCGATCAGCGTGCCACCGGTGGCAATCAGGTCATCGAACATCACCACCGAATCGCCTTCGCACAGGCTGTCGGCGTGCACTTCGAGGAAGGCTTCGCCGTACTCGGTCGCATAACCTTCGGCCAACACGTCCGCCGGCAGTTTGCCCTGCTTGCGGAACAGCACCAGCGGCTTGTTCAACTGGTAGGCCAGCACCGAACCGATCAGGAAACCGCGCGCATCCATCGCGCCGATGTGGGTGAAGTCGGCTTCCACATAGCGGTGGGCGAAGCTGTCCATTACCAGGCGCATGGCCTTGGGCGACTGGAACAGCGGGGTGATGTCGCGAAAGATCACGCCCGGTTTCGGGAAGTCGATCACGGGGCGGATCAGGGATTTGATGTCGAAGGAGTCGAAGACCATCGTCGAGGTGTCCTGGCAGGGCTGCAAACGGCGCAGTATACCCGCGGCTGAAACGCTTCGCTCAACCGCGGATCGAGATCAGCCTTCCAGCGAGCCGCCAGCCAGGGCGCAGAGCTGGATCGGGTCGAGAATGTGGATCTCCTTGCCCTCGGCGGCGATCAGTTCGTTCTGCTGGAAGCGCGTGAACACCCGGGACACGGTTTCCACCGCCAGGCCCAGGTAGTTGCCGATTTCGTTGCGCGACATGCTCAGGCGGAACTGGTTGGCCGAGAACCCGCGGGCGCGGAAACGTGCCGACAGGTTGACCAGGAACGTGGCGATGCGCTCGTCGGCGGTTTTCTTCGACAACAACAGCATCATTTGCTGGTCGTCGCGGATCTCGCGGCTCATCACGCGCATCAACTGGCGCCGCAGCTGCGGCAGTTGCAGGGCCAGTTCGTCGAGGCGTTCGAAGGGAATTTCACACACCGAGGTGGTTTCCAGCGCCTGGGCCGACACCGGGTGTTTCTCGGTGTCCATGCCGGACAGGCCGACCAGTTCGCTCGGCAGGTGGAAACCGGTGAGCTGTTCTTCGCCAGTGTCGCTCAGGCTGAAGGTTTTCAGAGCGCCGGAGCGTACTGCATAAACGGAATCGAAGGTGTCACCCTGGCGGAACAGGAACTCGCCTTTTTTCAGCGGGCGACCACGTTTAACGATTTCGTCCAGCGCATCCATGTCTTCCAGATTCAGAGAAAGTGGCAGGCAGAGAGGGGCCAGGCTGCAATCCTTGCAATGGGCCTGGTTGTGAGCGCGCAGTTTGACTGGCTCGGACATTTCTTAAATCCTTGTGGGAAAACACACATAAGCCGTAAGGGTAACCCACGGGAGGACATTCAGGCCAGTCCATGGCGACTTTGTCCCACGGGCGTAAAGCCGCAGGGTCAGTGGCCGATAAAGGGGTATCACCACGCACGCAAGGAGCCGCTTCGATGACTGCCATTGGTACGCTGAACCCCGGTAACAAAGGCGTTACGTCCTCGCCGGGTACCGCTCAAACCGCCGCAGGCGATGAACCGGGCCCCGAGGCATCGCTGCTGGCAACCCCGACCTTGGTCGAGGGTGTCAAAGTGTCGCTGTCCGGTGCCGCTATGACAAAAACCTTCAGCGCCGGGGGCGAGAACAGCGACATCGAAGACAGCGGCTTGCCCGAGAACGTCCAGCAGTTGTTGAAGATGATCCGCAAACTGCAAAAAGAGATCGCCGAGAAAAAAGCCCGGATGGCCGCCGTCATGGCCGACAAAACGCTGACCAACGAAGCCAAGGTCAACATGCTCGCCGCGCTGCGTGGTGCCATCGCGGCGTTGAACACCGGGCTGATCAGCGCCAATCTGGCCCTGTCCAAAGTCATGGATCAGTCCGGTCTTTCCGCCGAGCAAAACCTCAAGCTCGGCTCACTGCTGACAAAAAACTAGATCACTCGCGAGAAACGCTGACGGTTCTGCTGTGCCAGATACGCATCGAACACCATGCACACCGAGCGCACCAGCAGGCGTCCGGCCGGCAGCACTTCGATTCTTTCGCGATCAAGGGTGATCAGGCCATCGTTGGCCATGCCTTGCAGTTGCGGCCACAGCGCGCCGAAATAGCCCTGAAAATCGATGTTGAACGCTTGCTCGATGTCGGCGAACTCCAGGCTGAAGTTACAGATCAGTTGCTGGATCACCGCGCGGCGCAGGCGGTCGTCGGCATTGCATACCAGGCCACGGCTGGTCGCCAGTTGCGCGGCGGCGAGGGTGTTCTGGTACTGATTGAGGTCGCTGCTGTTCTGGCAGTACAGGTCACCGATCTGGCTGATCGCAGAGACGCCCAGGCCAATCAAGTCGCAATGGCCGTGGGTGGTGTAACCCTGAAAGTTGCGTTGCAGGGTCTGCTCTTCCTGAGCGATCGCCAGCTCATCGTCGGGCAGGGCGAAGTGATCCATGCCGATGTAGCGGTAACCGGCAGCGGTCAGTTGCTCGATGGTGCGCTGGAGCATTTCCAGTTTGTGCGCAGGGCTCGGCAGCTCCTGGCTGTTGATCCGCCGCTGCGGCATGAAGCGCTCCGGCAGGTGCGCATAGTTGAACACCGAGAGCCGGTCCGGTTGCAGGCTGATGACTTCTTCAACGGTGCGCGCAAAATTCTCCGGTGTCTGTTTGGGCAGGCCGTAGATCAGGTCGATGTTGATCGAGCGAAATTGCAGGGTGCGCGCAGCATCGATCACCGCGCGGGTTTCTTCCAGGCTTTGCAGGCGATTGACCGCACGCTGGACTGCCGGATCAAGGTCTTGCAGGCCGATGCTGACCCGGTTGAAACCCAGTTCACGCAGCAGGCCCATGGTCGACCAGTCGGCCTCACGCGGGTCGATTTCGATGCCGTAGTCACCGGAGTCGTCATCCAGCAGGTTGAAGTGTTTGCGCAAATGCGCCATCAACTGCCGCAGCTCGTCATGGCTGAGAAAGGTCGGGGTGCCGCCGCCGAAGTGCAGCTGCTCGACTTTCTGCGCCGGCTCCAGGTGGCAGGCAATCAGCTGGATTTCCTGCTCCAGTCGTTGCAGATAAGGCTGGGCGCGGCCGCGATCTTTGGTGATGACTTTGTTGCAGGCGCAGTAATAGCAAATGTTCGCGCAGAACGGCACGTGCACGTACAGCGACAACGGGCGCAGCGCCTTGCGGCTGTCGCGCAGGGCATGGAACAGGTCGAACGTGCCGACCTGACTGTTGAATTGCACGGCCGTCGGGTACGAGGTGTAGCGCGGCCCCGCCAGGTCGTAGCGGCGGATCAGATCAGTGTCCCAACGAATGGCGTCGAGCATGCGGGCATTCCCCCGGATAGGCTGGCAGTGTGGCGAGTCTATCGGGGAGCGGCGACGGGGCTCTTGATTTGCATCAACGGCGGATTGGTAGTCACTGCTTTTGTGGCGAGGGAGCTTGCTCCCGCTGGACTGCGCAGCAGGCCCAATGCTTTTGATGGCAAAAGCGAGGGGCGCTCCGCACCCCAGCGGGAGCAAGCTCCCTCGCCACAGTGTTAATCAGTGGCCCATCAGCCAATGCTGATGCGGGCCGGGCAATGTCCAGATGCCGAAGAGAATCACCAGCAAACCACCGGCCATGCGCACGCTGCGTTTGCGCAAAATGGCAGTGACACGTTCAGCCGCAAGCCCCGTGGCGAGCAGCACCGGCCATGTCCCGAGGCCGAAAGCGAGCATCAACAACGCGCTGTCCAGCGCATTGCCCTGACTCGCCGACCACAGCAGCGTGCTGTAAACCAGTCCGCACGGCAGCCAGCCCC
>NZ_JAFGYS010000016.1:92271-219184 GCF_017491705.1 Pseudomonas sp. 86_A
GTGGCGAGCAGCACCGGCCATGTCCCGAGGCCGAAAGCGAGCATCAACAACGCGCTGTCCAGCGCATTGCCCTGACTCGCCGACCACAGCAGCGTGCTGTAAACCAGTCCGCACGGCAGCCAGCCCCACAGCGCGCCGAGCAGCAACGCACGGGGCAGTGTCGACACTGGGAGCAAGCGGTTGGCCAGCGGCTGAATGTAGCGCCACACGCCGCGTCCCAGGCTTTCGATGCGGGTCAGCCCGCTCCACCAGCCGGCCAGATACAGGCCCATGGCGATCAGCAGCAACCCGGCGAGGATGCGCATGAACATCGCCGCCGGACTGTTCGCCACCGCCCAGCCGGCCAGGCCGATCAGCAGGCCGGCCGTGGCGTAACTGAGGATGCGTCCGAGGTTGTACGCCAGCAGCAGGCGAAAGCGCCGACTGCGCTGTTCCTTGGGGATCGCCAGGGTCAGCGCGCCCATCAGGCCGCCGCACATCCCCAGGCAGTGACCGCCGCCGAGCAGGCCGAGGATCAGCGCTGAAACCAGCAGGGGAGCCAGCTCAAGCATGGGGGGGCGCCTTGTCCTGCGGTTTGTCGGACTTGGCTTCGTCCACGGCGGCGGTGTGGTTCGGGTCCTGATCATCGAACAGGATGCTGTGGGCCGGGCCATCGAGGTCGTCGTACTGACCGCTGTCCACCGCCCAGAAGAAGATGTACACGGCGATGGCCACGATCAGCAGGGCCGCGGGGATCATCACGTAAAGAGCTGGCATCGGTACTCCAGGCCCGCGCGGTTCAAGCCGGCAACGGGCGGGTTTCTGAGCGGGGGGCGGCGACCGGCGCACTCGGCAGGCGAGTCAGGCGCAGGGCATTGAGCACCACGGTCAACGAACTGATCGACATGCCGACCGCGGCCCACACCGGGGTGATCCAGCCGAGGGCGGCGAACGGCAACATGAGGCCATTGTACAGCGCCGCCCACAGCAGGTTCTCGATGATTACCCGGCGGGTGCGCCGCGCCAGCGTGAACGCCTGCACCAGCGCGTCGAGGCGGTTCGACAGCAGCACTGCATCGGCACTGGTCTTCGCCAGATCGGTGGCCGACCCCATGGCGACGCTGATGTCGGCGGCGGCCAGCACCGGTACATCGTTGACGCCGTCACCGAGCATCAACACTTTGCGTCCTTGCTGATGCAGTTGCTGCAGCACCTGCAACTTGTCATCCGGGCGCAAGCCGCCACGGGCCTCGTCGATGCCCAGTTCGGCGGCGACGCTGGCGACCATCGGCGAGCTGTCGCCGGACAGCAGCAAGGTGCGCCAGCCCCGGGCCTTGCACGCGGCAAGCAGCGCGGGCGCATCGTCGCGCAGGCGGTCGTCGAGAGCGAACCACGCCAGCGGGCCTTGATCGCTGCCGAGCAGCAGCCATTGCCCCGCTTCATTCGGCATCGTCGGCACAGGTGTGCCGCTGAGGTCGCAGACGAAGGCTGCCTGACCGATGCGCAAGCGCTGCGAATCGACCAGGCCTTCGAGGCCGAGTCCCGGCGTGCTGTGGACGTCTTCGGCGGCCAGTGGTGCACGGCCGAAGGCACGGGCAATCGGGTGTTCCGAGCGGTTTTCCAGGGCAGCGGCGAGGCTCAGGCATTGATCGCTGTTCAGCGTCGCCAGCGGGCGAATCGAACGCAGCACCAGCCGCCCTTCGGTGAGGGTGCCGGTCTTGTCGAAAATCACCGTGTCGATCTGGTTCAGGCCTTCCAGCACATGGCCGCGGGTCAGCAGCAGGCCAAGTTTGTGCAAGGTGCCGGTGGCGGCGGTCAACGCCGTTGGAGTTGCCAGCGACAGCGCGCAAGGGCAGGTCGCGACCAGCATCGCCAGGACGATCCAGAACGCCCGCGACGAATCCAGCTCCCACCACAACAGGCCGATGGCCGCCGCGGCAATCAGCGACAGCAGCAGAAACCATTGCGCCGCCCGGTCGGCGATTTCCGCCAGCCGGGGTTTCTCCGCCTGGGCGCGATCGAGCAGGCGGACGATGGCCGACAGCCGCGTGTCCTGACCCAGCGCCAGCACTTCGACGGTCAGTGCGCCTTCGACATTCAATGTGCCAGCGGTCACGGCGTCACCGCTCATGCGCGGTTGCGGCAGGTATTCGCCCGTCAGCAGCGATTCGTCGATGCTCGACTGGCCGTCGAGGATCTTGCCATCCGCCGGCAGGATCGAACCCGGCTGCACCAGCACCCGGTCGCCGAGGCGCAACTCAGTGAGCAGAATGCGTTCGCTCTGGCCGTCGGCGTCGAGGCGCAGGCACGAGGCCGGTAGCAGATTGACCAGTTGCGCCGTCGCGGCGGCAGTGCGTTCGCGGGCGCGGCGCTCCAGATATCGCCCGGCGAGCAGGAACAGCGCAAACATGCCGACCGCGTCGAAATACAGCTCGCCGACCCCGGTGATCGAGGTCCAGATCCCGGCAATGTAAGCGCTGCCAATGGCCAGCGACACCGAGACGTCCATGGTCAGGTGGCGGGTGCGCAAGTCGCGCATCGCGCCTTTGAAGAACGGCGCGCAGCTGTAGAACACGATCGGCGTGGTCAGGAACAGCGCGACCCAGCGCAGGATCGTGTGCAGCTCGGGGCTGAGGTCGATGTTGAATTCCGGCCAGGTCGCCATGGTCGCCATCATTGCCTGGAACCACAGCAACCCGGCGACGCCGAGTTGGCGCAGGGCCAGACGGTTCTCGCTGGCCAGTTGCTCGCTGGCGCGGTCGGCCTGATACGGGTGGGCGGCGTAACCGATGTGGCGCAGTTCGGCGAGGATCTGGCTCAGCGGCAATTGCGCATCGGCCCAGCGCACGTGCAGTCGATGGTTGGACAGATTCAGGCGCGCTTCGGCGACTGCCGGCAAGGTGCGCAGGTGCTTCTCGATCAGCCAGCCGCAGGCGGCGCAACTGATGCCTTCCATCAACAGGGTGGTTTCGGCAAGTTCGCCTTCGTGCCGGACGAAAGGTTGTTGCACGTCGGCGCGGTCGTACAGCGCCAGTTCATCGGTCAGTTGCACCGGCAGCGCTTCGGGGTTGGCCGAGGCTTCGCTGCGGTGCTGGTAGTAACTTTCCAGGCCACCGGCAACGATGGCTTCGGCCACGGCCTGACAGCCGGGGCAGCAGAACTCGCGGGACTCCCCGAGCACGACGGCGGTGAAGCGGCTGCCCGACGGAACGGGCAGGGCGCAGTGGTAGCAGGGGAGTGGGGTGGTCATTTGTGATGCCATGCAAATCTAGTGTGGCGAGGGAGCTTGCTCCCTCTAGGCTGCGAAGCAGTCGTAGGGCAGCCATTCATTCTGCCTGAATGAACCGGGAAGCTGGTTACAGGGGCGCTTCGCACCCCAACGGGAGCAAGCTCCCTCGCCACCGTGCAGATTGTTATTTATCCAGGTCTTCGGCGCCCTGCAGCGGCTCATCACCGAGCAGCAGATCCTTGTCATGGCTGACCTGTTCCTCTTCGAACATGCGCCACACGTGGTCATCCTGGCTGCCCAGCAGCTCGACAAAACGCCGGCCTTCGACCTTGTCGCCCAATTGGCCGATGTAGCGACCGGTTTCGGTTTCGCTGCGGGTCAGGACGATCTTGCGATCCTTCTCCGGCTGGGTCGGCGAGATCAGGTTCAGTTCCAGGGTTTTCGGCTGGCTGTCGCCGCTCAGTCGCAGGTCGACTTCGCCGGTCACGTCGTCCAGATGCACGTTGGCGCGCATCTTCAGTTCCTGCGCCAGCAGTTCGCGATCCAGTGAGCGGTTGATGCCCTTGCCGGCCTCGTAGTAGTTGTCGTTGACCAGGTTGTCCGGGTTGTTCACCGCAATGGTCACCATCGACAGGGTCAGGGTCACCGAGCAGGCCAGAATCCCGATGATGATCCATGGCCAAAGGTGCTTGTACCAAGGGCTTGCGGCGTTTGCGGCGGGCATGTTCAGTTCTCTCAACGGGTTTGTGGGCCGATGAATCGGCTCTTGGCTTCAACGTGGACGCTGTCGTTGTCGGCATCCTTGAGGATGAATTTCACCTCGTTGGTGCTCGACGGCAATTGTTCCGGTGCGCTCGACAACTCCACCGGCATGCTGAAGATCTCACCGGCCGGGACCTTGATCTCGCGTTTGCCCTGCAGACGCAGGTCCGGCAAACCGGCAGCTTCCAGCACATAAGTGTGGTCGCGCTGATCCTTGTTCATGATCTTCAGGCTGTAGACGTTTTCGATCCGGCCCTCGGCGTTCTCGCGGTACAGCACGCGGTCCTTGCTGACGTCGAAACCGACCAGCGAGCGCATGAAGAACGCGGTGACCAGCAAGCTGATCATCGCCAGCAGCACCACGGCATAGCCGATCAGGCGCGGCCGCAGTTTATGGGTTTTCTGGCCCGACAGGTTGTGTTCGGTGGTGTAGCTGATCAGCCCGCGCGGGTAATCCATCTTGTCCATGATCGCATCGCAGGCATCGATGCACGCGGCGCAGCCGATGCACTCGATCTGCAGGCCGTCGCGGATGTCGATGCCGGTCGGGCAGACCTGGACGCACATGGTGCAATCGATGCAATCGCCCAGGCCCATGGCCTTGTAGTCAACGCCTTTCTTGCGCGGGCCACGGCTTTCACCGCGACGCGGGTCGTAGGAAACGATCAGGGTGTCCTTGTCGAACATCACGCTCTGGAAGCGAGCATACGGGCACATGTAGATGCACACCTGTTCGCGCAGCCAGCCGGCGTTGCCGTAGGTGGCGAGGGTGAAGAAACCGACCCAGAAGTACGACCAGCCATCGGCCTGACCGGTGAAGAACTCGAACACCAGTTCGCGGATTGGCGAGAAGTAGCCGACAAAGGTCATGCCGGTGACGAAACCGATCAGCAGCCACAGCGCATGCTTGGCGGCTTTGCGCAGCAACTTGTTGCCGCTCATTGGCGCCTTGTCGAGCTTGATGCGCTGGTTGCGATCGCCTTCGGTGACCTTTTCGCACCACATGAAAATCCACGTCCACACACTTTGCGGACAGGTGTAGCCGCACCACACGCGACCCGCGTAAACAGTGATGAAGAACAGGCCGAACGCGGCAATGATCAGCAGGCCGGACAGCAGAATGAAGTCTTGCGGCCAGAACGTGGCGCCAAAGATGAAGAACTTGCGCTCCGGCAAGTTCCACCACACGGCCTGATGGCCGCCCCAGTTGAGCCAGACCGTACCGAAATACAACAGGAACAGCGCGGCGCCGCCGAGCATCCGCAGATTACGGAACAGACCGGTGAAAGCACGGGTGTAGATTTTTTCTCGAGAGGCGTAAAGATCGACGCTGTTGTTCGCGTTTTTGCTCGGTGGTGTGACGTCGTGTACCGGAATCTGGTTGCTCATCATTGCATCCCACGGCAGTGGAAAAATGCCTCGGTCGATACGTGCCGACCGCGGTCAGAAAGAGGTGGTGCAGTGGCGCAATGATACGCCTGTCGCTCTGACTCAAGGGTGCGACCTTTGGTCGCGTTGGGGAAAAAGCATTATTGGTGTAGCGAATGCAGCAAAGCCTGATGCAGATCAATTGACTTGTTGAGTATGGACAGTTTTGGCGCGGTCGCTCGTTCAATGTTCCCACGGGTTGATCAGGGCGACGCCGCTCGACTGGAAGTCACCGACATTGCGGGTGACCACCGTGAGCCCGTGTACCAAGGCCGTGGCGGCGATCAACGCATCGCTTTCATTGGCCTGGTCAGGCACATGCAGGCTGGCGCAGCGCAGGGCCACCGCGGCATCGACCGGCAGGATTCGTGTTTCGAAGGCCGGCATGACGTGACGCGTCAGCCAGCGGCGCAACAGCTTTCCTTGAGCAGGATCCCGCCGTTCCATTCGCAGCACTCCGGTTTCCAGTTCTTTCAAGGTAATGGCCGAGATGTACAAGCGCGGCGCGATGACGCCTTTGGCCCAACTGACGACATTGGCATCGGCTTGCGGCTTGCGAAGTTCGGAGATCACATTGGTGTCGAGTAAATACATCAGGACAGATCCACGGGACGGTGAATGATGACTGCTCGCTCGGTTTCGAATTCGATGTCGGCAGTTTCCGGCATGACCAGCAAATCGACGATGCTGGCGGTTGCACCGCTCAGTTTCTGATACTCCTCAATGCTCAACAGTACGTGAGAGGCCTTGCCACGGTCTGTGATGATCACTGGACCCAGGCGCGCAGCCTTTTTGGCGCTGCTGGTGTCCTGATTGAATTCACGGCTGGAGATGGTGGTGATTGCCATCATGGTTGACCTCTCGCAATACAGATGTAGCAACGTTACTACTTCGCCTTTGGTGCGGCAATCGAGGAAGACAGGACCCAGCCGTCCGCTGGTCGGTTCATGGCTGGCACCAGGCGAGCCGACCTCGCTGAGGGCGCAGGCCGGCTCGGGTTTATTCGGAACGGTCTTCAAGCTCAGGGAAGTCTGCCGCCGCCCAGGCTATCGAGGCTGCCGGTATTTCGGTGGGGTTTTGTACTGCCTTTGGCGTCGGGTTGCAGGCGTTTGCGCGTTGCCAGGACAGCGGAGTCCCCGGGGGCTTTCGATGATGGGTTTGCGTCATCGGCTTCGGTGAGGTCGTGCTCCACCGGAAGACGGGTTTTGTCGTCATTCAACATAGCGGCTTCATCCTTGAAGTGGCTCCGATGCGGGTCATCGGGGTGTGGAAGACCCTACAGAGCCGGCTGAATCGAGTCCATCAGGCATGTGTCTCAAAGTATTAATTTCAATACCGTTGTCCATGTTATGGAAATATTATTAGTTAATTATCTGGTTTTAAGTTTTCCTTGTTTTCGAATAACTTGCTGGCTGTTCTGCAGCGTATGAGTTGCATGTTCATGTGTTGATAATTAACTAAATAATGGATTGTTATGATGATCAAGGAAGTTAAAAAGCTTTTCGCTTGTCTGTGCCTGTTATCGCTGAGCTCTTTTGCCTGGGCCATTGAAGGTGTGCCGCAGCACATGGTATTTGCCTCGGACCCGCAATACCCGTGGACCGAGAAATCCGACAGTGGCGAAGATGAATCGAGCGCGGACTTCGAAAAGCGCTCGAAATGGCTGGTGGAAAGCCAATTCGCGAGCATTGCTCAGTTCCGCAACGAAATGGGCGGGCAGGCCGCCGTGCCGCTGATGATCAATGGCGACATGACCGCGTTTGGCCATGGCTGGCAGCGTTCGTTTGTCCGGACGATGCTGAAGAAACACTTTGGTGATCACTATCTCTACGGGTTGGGTAATCATGATTATCAGAACAACGTGAATGACTGTTTCAGTGAAAGTTGTGCGGCGGGCAGTATTGTCGATTACCGTGATCATCACGTTGATAAAGTCGATAAGTTCGATGTTGAAGTCACCGGCAGCTTCTTGAACAAGCACTATCTTGGCAGTCTTGCCTATTCAAAGAATATCGGTGACATTCATCTGGTGCAGCTGAACAATGAGCCCACCTATCAGGTGAAAATCTCCCACGCCTTGAATCCGACTTCCTTCGATATCAGGCAGTCGCTGGACTGGCTGGAGAAAGATTTGTTACTTGCGCGGGCGCAGGGCTACGCGATCATTATCAATATGCACAAACCCTATGACTGGGCAGGCAGTTGGGATCAGGAAAAGCGCTTTCGCGAAATGATTGAGAAGTATCAGGTGACAGCGATTTTTGCTGGCCATTTCCACGCCGAGGGGGGCAGCAAGACGAATGTGGGGAGCGTGCCGATGTTCCTGAGCGGCGCGGCTTCCCAGCAGACCTACCTGACCGCCAGTTTTTCCAGGGACCGCAAGCAACTGGAGGTGAGTCTGGTCGAGGCTAACGAGTGGCGCAAACGTACGCCGGTTGCCACGGTGCCGGTGAAAACGATCTGGGCCAATCGTCCATAAAAAAGCCCCCGTCAGGTCACTGGCGGGGGCTTTTTTCCTGCGTCAGGCGAGGGCTTTACTGGGCCTCGGCTTCCGCGGGTTTGTCTCCGTGGGACAGGCTGTACACGTAAGCCGCCAGCAGGTGCACCTTGTCGTTGCCTTGCAGTTGTTCCTGCGCAGGCATCTGGCCCTGACGGCCGTAACGGATGGTCTGCTGCAGTTGCGCGAAGCTCGAACCGTAGATGAACGCCGCCGGGTGGGTCAGGTTGGGTGCGCCCATCGCCGGGGTGCCTTTGCCTTCCGGACCGTGGCAGGCCACGCAGTTGGCGGCGAACAGTTTCTGGCCGTTGGCCGGATCAGCCTTGGTGCCTTCCGGCAATTTGCGGCCATCAAGCTGGGTGACCACGAAGGCCGCCACATCGGCTACGCCTTGCTCGCCGATCACTTCGGCCCAGGCCGGCATCACCGCGTGACGACCGCCCATGATGGTGGTCTTAATGGTTTCCGGTTCGCCGCCCCAGCGCCAGTCGGCGTCGGTCAGGTTCGGGAAACCGTAGGCGCCCTTGGCGTCGGAACCGTGGCACACCGAGCAGTTGGAGGCGAACAGGCGGCCCCCCATCTTCAGTGCTTGCGGATCCTTGGCGACTTCTTCGATTGGCATCGCCGCGAACTTGGCAAAGATCGGCCCGAACTTGGCGTCCGAGCGGGCCATTTCCTTTTCCCATTCGTGCACGCCGGTCCAGCCGGTCTTGCCGTTGGCGAACGCGGTCTGCTTGTCGTTATCGAGGTAGTTGTAGCCCGGCAGCAGACCTTTCCAGTTGCCCAGGCCCGGGTACAGCACCAGGTAGCCCAAGGCGAACACGATGGTGCCGACGAACAGCATGAACCACCATTTCGGCAGTGGGTTGTCGTACTCCTCGATCCCGTCGAAGGAGTGGCCGACCGTTTCGTCCGTCTGTTCGCTGCGCTGGCCCTTGCGGGTCGACAGCAGCAGCCAGGTCAGGGCGAAGATCGTACCGAGACTGAGGACTGTGACGTACAGACTCCAGAATGTAGTCATTCTTTGTTACTCCTAGAAGCTTGCTCGACGTGCTTGATGGCTTCGGGATCATCCGCAAAAGGCAGCAAGGTCGCGTCTTCGAACTCCGACTTGCGCTTGGGGCTGAACACCCACAGCGCCAGACCGATGAAGGCCACCATCACAACGACGGTGCCCAGGCCACGAATCATCCCGATATCCATTAAGAATCACCGTTTGCTTTTGATGATGGTGCCCAGGCCTTGCAGATAGGCCACCAGCGCGTCCATTTCGGTTTTGCCCTTCACGGCATCTTTGGCACCGGCGATGTCTTCGTCGGTGTAAGGGACGCCGAGCGTGCGCAACACTTCCATCTTCTTGGCCGTGTCTTTGCCGTCGAGCTTGTTTTCCACGAGGAACGGGTAAGCCGGCATTTTCGACTCGGGCACGACGTTGCGCGGGTTGTACAAGTGCGCACGGTGCCAGTCATCGGAGTAACGACCGCCAACCCGGGCCAGGTCCGGACCGGTACGTTTGGAACCCCACAGGAACGGGTGGTCCCAGACGCTTTCACCAGCCACCGAGTAGTGGCCGTAGCGTTCGGTTTCGGCGCGGAACGGGCGGATCATCTGCGAGTGGCAGCCGACACAACCGTTGGCGATGTAAACGTCGCGGCCTTCCAGTTCCAGCGCCGAGCGCGGCTTCATGCCTTCGACCGGCTTGTTGGTGACGTCCTGGAAAAACAGCGGAACGATCTGGGTCAGGCCGCCAACGCTGACGGCAATGACCATGAAGAAGGCCAGCAGGCCAATGTTCTTCTCGACAGCTTCATGCTTCATCAGTGAGCTCCAACGACAGCGATCTGGGCGGCGGCTTCGGCTTCAGCCGGGTTCGAGGCGCGCACGGTGCGCCAGACGTTGTAAGCCATCAACAGCATGCCGCTGGCGAAGAATGCACCGCCCAGGGCACGGACGATGTAGCCCGGGTGGCTGGCCTGCAGCGCTTCGACGAACGAGTAGGTGAGGGTGCCGTCATCGTTGATTGCACGCCACATCAGGCCCTGGGTGATGCCGTTGACCCACATCGAGGCGATGTACAGCACGGTACCGATGGTCGCGAGCCAGAAGTGCGCGTTGATCAGGCCGGTGCTGTGCATCTGCGCACGACCGAACAGTTTCGGGATCATGTGGTAGATCGCGCCGATCGAGATCATCGCCACCCAGCCCAATGCGCCGGCGTGTACGTGGCCGATGGTCCAGTCGGTGTAGTGCGAGAGCGAGTTGACGGTCTTGATCGCCATCATCGGACCTTCGAAGGTCGACATGCCGTAGAACGCCAGGGAGACCACGAGGAAGCGCAGGATCGGGTCGGTACGCAGCTTATGCCAGGCGCCCGAGAGGGTCATCATGCCGTTGATCATGCCGCCCCAGCTCGGCGCCAGGAGGATGATCGACATCGCCATGCCCAGCGATTGCGCCCAGTCCGGCAGAGCGGTGTAGTGCAGGTGGTGCGGGCCGGCCCAGATGTACAGGGTGATCAGCGCCCAGAAGTGCACGATCGACAGGCGATAGGAATAGATCGGACGTTCGGCCTGTTTCGGCACGAAGTAGTACATCATCCCGAGGAAGCCGGTGGTGAGGAAGAAGCCCACGGCGTTGTGGCCGTACCACCACTGGATCATCGCGTCGGTCGCGCCCGAGTAGGCGGAGTAGGACTTGAAGAAGCTGACCGGCAAGGATGCGTGGTTGACGATGTGCAGCATCGCGGTCACGACGATGAACGCGCCGTAGAACCAGTTACCGACGTAGATGTGCTTGGTCTTGCGCTTGGTGATGGTGCCGAAGAACACCAGCCCGTAGGAGATCCAGACAATGGCCAGCAGAATGGCGAGCGGCCATTCCAGTTCGGCGTATTCCTTGGTGGTGGTGTAACCCAGCGGCAAGGTGATGATTGCGCCGACGATGACGGCTTGCCAGCCCCAGAAGGTGAAGGCGGCGAGGCTGTCGGAGATCAGTCGCGTCTGGCAGGTTCGCTGCACGACATAGTAGGAAGTGGCAAACAGTGCACAACCACCGAAGGCGAAAATCACCAGGTTTGTGTGCAACGGGCGCAGGCGTCCAAAGCTCGTCCACGGCAGACCGAAGTTCAACTCCGGCCAGACCAGTTGCGAGGCGATGAAGACACCGAGCCCCATGCCAAGGATCCCCCAGACCACCGTCATGATGGCGAACTGGCGGACTACCTTATAGTTATAAGCAGTCGGACTGATTGCTGTGCTCATTCTAAGGTTCCACGGTTTAGGTGTTTTATTAGGATTAAAATCGGCCGCAAGTATGCAGAGAGCAGGGGGTCATTGCAACGCGCCATGACCTGGGTCAATGCTTTCCAACGCTGATTCTGCGGCCTTTCCATACGCCGCGTAAGGACAAAATTGGCCTCGGACAAAATGTCGCAGCGGACGAAAAAAGCGAGGGGTTCAGGTCAGTTGTAACTGGGTATGTTCGAACGCAGTGATCGGGTGACGGACGGTCATTGGCGCGATAGCCGGTATCCACCGGGCTTTGCGCCCTGTCAGTCAGGCGATTTGTCGAACACATCGCTCAAGGTCGACCTGGAACCGGCACGAGCCAGTCCGCATCGAGCAAGCGTAGACCCGAATCGGGGGATTCGAAAGGAGAGGGTGCGAAGGGGTGCGACAATGCGTCGCAAAGGGGCTGGATGCTGCCGCACCGAGAACGGTGCGGCAAAGGTGTAGGCAATGTTTACTGTTTATTGTCTTCAGTAATCAGTTTTTCTGTATTCAATCCGTGCGACAGGCTGTACACATAGGCTGCCAGCAATTGCACTTTATCGTTGCCCAGCAGTTCGCTCTGCGCCGGCATATGGCCTTGGCGGCCATGGCGGATGGTCTGTTCAAGCTGCGTCAGGCTGGTGCCATAGATAAATCCGGCCGGGTGCGTCAGATTCGGCGCACCCATGGCTTCAGTGCCGTGGCCGTTTGCCCCATGACAGGCTACGCACGTGGTGCTGAACGCTTGCTGTCCGGCTTGCAGGTCCGCCTTGCTGTCGGCGGGCAGCGGCAGGCCGGCCAGTTCGTGACGCACATACGCCGCGACGTTCTTCACCCCGGCTTCACCGAGCACTTCGCCCCAGGCCGGCATCGCCGCCATCCGCCCACCCATGATGGTGGTCTTGATGGTGTCGGCGTCGCCGCCCCAGCGCCAGTCGCTGTCGGCCAGGTTAGGGAAACCGAACGCGCCCTTGGCGTCGGAGCCGTGGCACACCGAGCAGTTGGAGGCGAACAGTCGGCCACCCATTTTCAGTGCCTGCGGATCCTTCGCCACTTCTTCCACCGGCATGGCGGCGAACTTGGCGAAGATCGGCCCGAATTTGGCGTCAGCCTTGTTCATCTCCTTTTCCCACTCGTGGACGCCGGTCCAGCCATCCTCGTAGCCGGGCAAGACACCTTTCCAGTTGCCCAGGCCCGGATACAGGATCAGATAGCCCACCGAGAACACCAGCGTGCCGGCGAACAACATGAACCACCATTGCGGCAGCGGGTTGTCGTACTCCTCGATGCCGTCGAAGCTGTGGCCCATGGTCTGGTCGACGCTGCCCTTGGTCTCGCCCCGACGCGTGCCGATCAGCAGCCAGGTCAGGCCGATCAGGCTGCCGATGGTCAGTACGCAGATCCACGTACTCCAGAAGGTGGTCATGGCCGGGTACTCCTTGGTTCAGATGCTTGGGTAGTGTCGGGTTGCGGCTCGTCGGCAAACGGCAACAGGCGCGCTTCGGCGAATTCCGGCGTGCGCTTGCGGTTGAACACCCAAAGCGTCAAACCGACGAAGGCGACGAACACCACCACCGTGCCGAGGCCGCGAATCAGGCCTGCACTCATTTCAATGACCATGGCTCACCTCTTGCTCTTGATCGCAGTGCCAAGCACTTGCAGGTAGGAGACGAGGGCGTCCATTTCGGTCTTGCCCTTGAGGCTGGCGACCGCGCCGCTGATGTCGTCGTCGGTGTACGGCACGCCGAGGGTGCGCATGGTCTTGAGCTTGGTTTCGGTGTGGCTGCTGTCGACCGCTTGCGTGACCAGCCACGGGTAGGCCGGCATTTTCGATTCCGGCACGACGTTGCGCGGGTTGTACAAATGCGCGCGGTGCCAGTCATCCGAGTAACGCGCACCAACCCGGGCCAGGTCCGGACCGGTACGCTTGGAGCCCCACAGGAACGGGTGATCCCACACGCTTTCACCGGCCACCGAGTAGTGCCCGTAGCGTTCGGTTTCGGCGCGGAACGGCCGGATCATCTGCGAGTGGCAACCGACGCAGCCCTCGCGGATGTAGATGTCGCGGCCTTCCAGTTGCAGCGCGGTGTAGGGCTTCATGCCTTCCACCGGTTTGTTGGTGACGTCCTGGAAGAACAGCGGGACGATCTGGGTCAGGCCGCCGATGCTCACGGCGAACACCATGAGCAGCATCAGCAGGCCGACGTTCTTTTCAATCGTTTCGTGTTTCATGGCGGACTCCTCAGGCCATCTGCGCGGCAGCAACGACGTCAGCAGGCTGCGAGGCCCGCACGGTGCGCCAGGTGTTGTAAGCCATCAGGAACATGCCGCTGAGGAAGATCGCCCCACCCACCAGCCGCACGACGAAGCCTGGGTGGCTGGCCACCAGGGTTTCGACGAAGGAGTAGGTCAGCGTGCCGTCCTCGTTCACCGCGCGCCACATCAGGCCTTGAGCGATGCCGTTGACCCACATCGACGCGATGTAGAGCACGGTGCCGATGGTCGCGAGCCAGAAATGCGCGTTGATCAGGCCGACGCTGTGCATCTGCTCCTTGCCGAAGACTTTCGGGATCATGTGGTACAGCGCGCCGATGGAAATCATCGCCACCCAACCCAGCGCGCCGGCGTGGACGTGGCCGATGGTCCAGTCGGTGTAGTGGGAGAGGGCGTTGACCGTTTTGATCGCCATCATCGGACCTTCGAAGGTCGACATGCCGTAGAACGCCAGCGAGACCACGAGGAAGCGCAGGATCGGGTCACTGCGCAACTTATGCCAGGCGCCCGAGAGGGTCATCATGCCGTTGATCATGCCGCCCCAGCTCGGTGCCAGCAGAATCAGCGACATCACCATGCCCAGCGACTGTGCCCAGTCCGGCAGCGCGGTGTAGTGCAGGTGGTGCGGACCGGCCCAGATGTACAGGGTGATCAGCGCCCAGAAGTGCACGATCGACAGGCGATACGAATACACCGGACGTTCGGCCTGTTTTGGCACGAAGTAATACATCATCCCGAGGAAGCCGGCGGTGAGGAAGAAGCCCACGGCGTTGTGGCCGTACCACCATTGCACCATCGCGTCGGTCGCACCGGCGTACACCGAGTAGGACTTGGTCAGGCTCACCGGCAACTCAAGGTTGTTGACGATGTGCAGGATCGCCACGGTGATGATGAACGCGCCGAAGAACCAGTTGCCCACATAAATGTGCTTGGTCTTGCGTTGCATGATCGTGCCGAAGAACACGATGGCGTAGGCGACCCAGACGATGGTGATCAGGATGTCGATCGGCCATTCCAGCTCGGCGTATTCCTTGGAACTGGTGTAACCCAGTGGCAGGCTGATGGCTGCCAGCAGGATCACCAGTTGCCAGCCCCAGAAGCAGAACGCGGCGATTTTCGGTGCAAACAATTGCGTCTGGCAGGTGCGTTGCACCGAGTAGAACGAACTGGCGAACAGCGCACAGCCACCGAACGCGAAGATCACCGCGTTGGTGTGCAGCGGGCGCAGACGGCCGAAACTGGTCCAGGGCAAATTGAAGTTGAGTTCAGGCCAGACCAATTGGGCCGCGAGAAAAACCCCGAGGCCCATGCCGACGATGCCCCACACCACCGTCATAATGGCGAATTGGCGGACCACCTTGTAGTTGTAGGCGGTACTGATAGAAGTGTTCATGGTTCCCCATCCACGGTTCAGCCGAAGTGAGCGCCAACAGCGCATCCTTCGCCTGGAGTTATAGGCAGACTAAAAGCGAGGCAAGCATGGACAAACAGCACAAGGCCAGTATTGACGGGGATCAATGGGCGCCGTGTGTGCGGGATCGTGGGTGGCTGTGGGATGGCGCATCGGGCGAGGCTTCGGCGACGTTGATCCTTGCGCATGGGGCGGGGGCGCCGATGGACAGTGAGTGGATGACGGATATGGCTGGGCGCCTTGCTGCATTGGGCGTGAACGTGTTGCGGTTTGAGTTTCCTTATATGGCGCAGCGGCGGGTGGATGGGGTCAAGCGACCGCCGAATCCTGCTGCGAAACTGCAGGAATGTTGGCGTGAGGTTTATGCCGAGGTGCGGCGTCATGTCACTGGGGTTTTGGCGATTGGCGGGAAGTCGATGGGCGGACGGATGGCCAGTCTCCTGGCGGACGAGTTGGGGGCTGATGCGCTTGTCTGTCTCGGGTATCCGTTTTATGCGGTTGGGAAACCCGAGAAACCGCGGGTTGAGCATCTGGCTGGGTTGAAGACGCGGACTTTGATTGTGCAGGGGGAGCGGGATGCGCTTGGCAATCGTGATGCTGTCGAGGCTTACGATCTATCGCCGAGTATTGAGGTGTTTTGGTTGGCCTCTGGGGATCATGATTTGAAGCCGCTCAAGGTTTCCGGGTTTACGCATGAGCAGCATTTGGCTAGCGCCGCGCAGAAGGTGGCTGCGTTTCTCAAGCTCTGATCCAGATTTTGAACCGCGTGAAGATCGGCTCCCTTTCCCCCTCGCCCCCCTGGGGGAGAGGGCTCGGGTGAGGGGGTAGATCTTGAACGCGACACCCTTTTCGATCTGTGTGCATATCCATTGCTGCGGTAACGGCTTCTTAGGGTTCCGCCCTTACGGCGGGTCACTTTTTACAAACGCCTAAAAAGTAACCAAAAACGCTTGCTCCTACGTCCGGCCCGCTCGCTGGGGCTCGGGGTTCCTTCGCTCCGGGATCCATCCGGGCGCATCGCCTCCGGTTTGCTTCGCTGCACCTCCTCTCGATGTGTTTGGCTTCGCCAAACGGTCGCTGCGCTCCCACCCCCGGATGAATCCCTCCACTCAGCCTTCCGACGTCGCCCGTGGATCAAGATCAAAAGCGGCAGCCGAGCTAACGCTCATCCTGTTGAGTGGTGAAAAGCACAAGCGGTGCGCGTTCTGCCCGATTGTGGGGGGCTGGCTTGCCAGTGATGGCGGCCTGACAGCCGACCAACCCCAACTGAATGCACTCAGTCAAATTGTGGGAGCTGGCTTGCCAGCGATGGCGGCCGACCAGCCGACCAATCCCCAACTGAATGCACCCGATCCAATTGTGGGAGCGAGCCTGCTCGCGAAAGCGGTCTGCCAAGCACCATCACTTTCAGACCCGCAATAAAAAACCCGGAAGCTTTCGCCGTCCGAGCTTTGAAGATCAAAAGATCGCAGCCTTCGGCAGCTCCTACACAATCGCTTTTTAGGAGCTGTGGCAGGCTGCAATTTTTTTACTTTGTAATGGGAAGCCTGCCAGTGATCACAAATTTATCGAACACTTTCTGCCCATCACGCGCGGCTTGCCGAACATCAAGGAATGTCAGTTCATCACGAGCTTTCTGTTTTGCGGGTTTTCGGGCGTAGATTGTATTCATGCTGGCCGGTCTGCGTGATTGAGTAGCGACCGGCAAACGATAGAACCTGGCTTCATCGAGCAACAGTCGGCGCATTCTGGGCGAGTTGTAGGCAGAGTCTGCATTGCTTGAGTGAGATCTTCGCGGACAGAGAAGGCCTCATCGCGAGCAGGCTCACTCCTACAAGGGATTGTCGTTGGACACAAATCTGTGATCCCACGTTCCAAAGTGGGAGCGAGCTTGCTCGCGAAAGCGGTCTGCCAACACCATCACTTTCAGACCTGCAACAAAAAACCCGGAAGCTTTCGCCGTCCGGGCTTTGAAGATCAAAAGATCGCAGCCTTCGCCAGCTCCTGCATTGGAATGCATGTTCCTGTAGGAGCTGCCGAAGGCTGCGATCTTTTGCTTTTAGCGGTTAAACCGCTCCACCAACGAATACTGCGTATTCGCCGTCTTCGTCAGCTCTTCACTCAGCAACGCCGAGTTATGCGCCTGTTCCGACGTCTGATCCGCCAATTCCGAAATATTGCTGATGTTGCGGCTGATCTCTTCAGCCACCGCACTTTGCTCTTCGGTCGCCGCAGCAATCTGGGTGGTCATGTCGGTGATGTTGGCCACCGCTTCACTGATCCCGACCAACGCCTGATCCGCTTCCAGCACCCGCGCCACGCCTTCTTCGGCCTGGCGATGCCCGGCTTCCATGGTTTGTACGGCGCTGGAGGCAGTTTGCTGCAGCTTGGCGATCAAGGCATGGATCTGCCCGGTGGATTCGCTGGTGCGTTGCGCCAGTTGGCGCACTTCGTCGGCGACCACGGCAAAGCCACGGCCCATCTCGCCGGCACGGGCCGCTTCGATGGCGGCGTTGAGGGCGAGCAGGTTGGTCTGGTCGGCGATGCCTTTGATCACGTCGACCACGCCGCCGATTTCGTCGCTGTCCTTGGCCAGTTGCGTCACGGTCAGGCCGGTTTCGCCGACGACGACCGACAGGCGCTGGATGGCCTCGCGGGTTTCCCCGGCGATGTCGCGGCCGCGACCGGTCAGGCGATTGGCTTCCTGGGTGGCGTCAGCGGTGCGCTGCACGTGGCTGGCGACTTCCTGGGTGGTGGCGGCCATCTGGTTGACGGCGGTGGCGACCTGTTCGGTTTCCACGCGCTGACGCTCCAGGCCGGTCGAGCTGCTGTGCGCCAGCGAGTCGGACTGCTTGGCCTGATCGGTCAAGTGTTCGGCGGTGTCCTGCAGGCGGGTCAGGCAGGTTTTCAGGCGGGCTTCCTGGCTGAGGATCGACATTTCCAGACGCGCTTGTGCGCCACGGCTGTCGGTGTACATCTGCGCGATCAGCGGGTCGGAGGTGGTCTGTTCGGCCAGGCGCAGCAGGCGCTTGAGCCCGCGTTGTTGCCATTGCAGGCCCATCAGGCCCAGCGGCACCGACAGACCGGCCGCGAGGGCAAAGCCCCAGTGCGAGTTCAGCGTTGCGCCGATCACGAAGCTCAGTTGGCTGACCAGAATGAACGGCAGCCAGTCTTGCAGCACCGGCAGCCATTTGTCGCTGGAAGGGATCGCCGACTTGCCTTGGTTGATGCGTTGGTAGAGCGCTTCGGCACGGCGGATCTGTTCGGCGGTGGGTTTGATCCGCACCGACTCGTAACCGACCACCTGATTGCCGTCGAACACCGGTGTCACGTAGGCGTTCACCCAGTAGTGGTCACCGGATTTGCAGCGATTCTTGACAATGCCCATCCATGGCAAGCCTTGTTTCAGTGTGCCCCACATGTGCGAAAACACCGCCGCCGGGACGTCAGGGTGACGGACCAGGTTGTGCGGCGCACGGATCAGCTCTTCACGCGAAAACCCGCTGATTTCGACGAAAGCGTCGTTGCAGTAGGTGATCACGCCCTTGGCGTCGGTTGTGGAAATCAACCGCTGCTGAGCCGGGAAAGTCCGTTCGCGTTGTGTAATGGGCTGGTTGTTACGCATGGTTTTTCAATCCGCAAGGCTTTGAAAGGTTGTCGGCGTTGTCAGGAAATTATTGAAGTTTTTTTTCAGATATAAGTACGGCGTCGCAAAACCGCTCTTGCTTCAACCGGCCAGCATCGGATAGGTGAACAGCGCAAAATGCAGCAGGTTCAGCCCAAAGTGCGTGGCGATTGCCGCCGCCAGCCCGCCATAACGGTAGGCCAGACCATAGCCGACACCTGCCAGACCCGCCAGCAGCACCCAGTGCCATCCCGCGCCCAGATGCGCCAGGGCAAAGATCAGCGACGCCAGCAGCAGGGCCAGGTTTTCACCCTGGGGCAGGTGCTTGAACAGGCGACTCAGGCCGCCCTGTATATAGCCGCGAAACAGGGCTTCCTCGACCAGCGTCACCAGCAGCAGGTTGTTCAGCAGCCACAGCCACGCCTGATCGGGCCACTTCGGCGCCCAGGCAATCATGCCGAACAACAGCGCGCCACCCAGCGCCAGAGTTGCGCTCAGCGCCAGGCCGAGGACGCTGGCGTACACCGTCAGACGCAGAGAGCGTGCCGCGACAATCCATGGGCAGGCCAGCAGCAGCCAGAAGCCGATCAGAGGTTTGTCCAGATTGAGGTACATCGCAAACGGCACGGCGTCGTCGGTGAAGCGCATCCGGGCGATGGCCCGACCGTTGTCGAACCCCGGCAACCAGTGCAGCGCCAGCGACAGGGCGAGGAAGATAAACAGAGCGTGCCCCAGTAACCGCGCCACCGGCACCTGCTGTTGGCGCACGGCGAACCCGGCCACCAACAACAATCCGAAGGAGATCAGCGCGAGCCAGCCGAGTTGGCCAACACTCAATGCCCATCCATAACCGAGGCTGAGAAGTGCCAGATAGAGCCATGGCAACGCCTTCATCGAAAGTCCTTGTGCAGAATTTTGTGGAAGGGCTTTCTACACGGGTGAGGGCGTTGGGACAAGTAAAGGTGTGGCGGGATGTGGGGACAGCCTACAAACCTGAAGCCAACTCGATCACCTGTAGGAGTGAGCCTGCTCGCGATGAGTTCGTGTCAGTCGAACGATATATAGCTGACACACCGCGATCGCGAGCAGGCTCACTCCTACAGGGTTTTGTATTTGGCTGAGGAATCAGCGCAGATCGAGCTTCGCCGCTGCGCGTTCGGTAATTGCCGTACGTGTCTTCAACGATGCCGCTGCACGCTCACGAGCCTCATCGACGATCGCGCTCGGTGCCGTCTGCGGACTGCCCGACTCAAACGGTGGTGCCGGCGCATATTCCAGTTGCAGTTGAATCAATTGCGCCGCCTCGGCCCCCACCAGTTCGGCGGCCAGCACCAAGGCAAAGTCGATCCCCGCGGTAATTCCGCCACCGGTAAACAGATTGCCGTCGCGCACCACCCGGTCCTTTAATGCAATCGCGCCGAGTTTCGGCAGCAGTTCGTGATAGGCCCAGTGGGTGGTGGCGCGTTTGCCTTTTAGCAGTCCCGCCGCACCCAGCACCAAGGAGCCGGTGCACACCGACGTTACGTACTTGGCCTGCGCCGCCTGACGCTGGATGAACCCCAGCGTCTGTTCATCTTCCATCAGCGGCCCGACCCCGGCGCCGCCGGGCACGCAGATCACATCCAGATCCGGGCAGTCGTCGAAGGTGGTGGTCGGTTTCAGCAGCAGGCCGGTGCTGGCGGTGACCGGCACCAGGTCCTTCCAGATCAGATGCACCTGCACGTCCGGCAGCGAGGCCAGCACGTCGTAAGGACCGGTCAGGTCCAGTTGCTGCACCTGTGGAAACAACAGAAAACCGATCTGCAACGTCATGGGGCATTTCTCCATTTGAGGGGTGGACGGCTTCACTGTAGGCGCGTAGGTTCTGGCGTATACGCCAATCACCCCACGAATTACGCCAAATGCCCAAAGCCGTTCACGTACTCGCGTTTGCCAGCATGCAGATCCTCGACGTCACCGGCCCGTTGCAGGTGTTCGCCTCAGCCAACGACCTCGCCCGCCAGCGCGGCTTGCCCGTGCCGTATGCGCCCTCGGTGATTGCCCGGGAGGGCGGGGCGGTGATGTCGTCGGCCGGGCTGGCGGTGCTTGCCGAGCCTTTGCCGCGGCAGCCCAGCGATACCTTGATCATCGCCGGCGGCTGGGGCATTTACCCGGCGGCCGAGGACCTGGCGCTGGTGGACTGGGTGCGCGAACACGCAGCGGGTTGCCGCCGCGTGGCTTCGGTGTGTACCGGTGCATTTCTGTTGGCCGCCAGCGGCTGGCTCGACGGCCGCCGCGTGGTCACCCACTGGACCCGTTGCGAGCAACTGGCGCAGCAGCACCCGCAGCTGCAGGTCGAAGCCAATCCGATCTTCATCAACGACGGCCCGGTCTGGACCTCGGCGGGCGTCACCGCCGGCATCGATCTGGCGCTGGCGATGGTCGAGCAAGACCTCGGCCGCGAAATCGCCCTCGACGTCGCCCGGCATCTGGTGGTGTTCCTCAAACGCCCGGGCGGGCAATCACAGTTCAGCGTGACCCTGGCCCTGCAGAATCAGGGCAATCGTTTCGATGACCTGCACGCCTGGATCGCCGAACACCTCACCTGCGACCTCGGCGTCCCGACCCTGGCCGAACAGGCCGGCATGAGCGAGCGCAGTTTCGTCCGCCACTACCGCGCCGATACCGGCCAGACCCCGGCGCGGGCCATCGAACTGATCCGCGTCGAAACCGCGCGGCGTCTGCTCAGCGACACCGGACTGCCGGTGAAACGCATCGCCGCCAACTGCGGGTTTGGCAGTGAAGAAACCTTGCGCCGCAGTTTCCTGCGGGCGATTGGCGTGACGCCGCAGGCGTATCGGGAGCGGTTTTCGGTCAGTGCTGGCGAAGCAGAGTCAGCGACGCCCTGAGGGAAAGCTATCCGAACAGCGCTTTCTGCCAATGAGCTTCGCCGATGATCGCAATCGGTACGCCGCTGTCTCTCAGTTCTACGGCTTTCTTGATCTTGGTGCCGTAAGAACTGTGAAGCCACTGATCATTGCCGATGCTGCCCACCACCAGGTAATGGATCTTTTTGCTGACGGAGCCACCGATAAGTCCGCCACGTTCGATGATCTGCGACTCACATTCCTTTCGTGGACCGTAGGCCATGATGCCTGTAAAGAGGAATACCCGATCGGCCAGACATAATTCCGGGGCCGGGTGGTCGAGAGGAAGGCTGGTCGATGCTGTATGAGGTTGTGCGCTGCCGACCGACAATCCCGTGAATTGATGGAGCATTTCCAGCAACTCCACGGATTCATCGGCATCCAGTACTCCGTCGCTGAGCATGTCGGCGAGTCGTTTATAAAGAATGTTTACAACCGGATCTTCCAGGTGCACTAAATGGGTTTCGATCCATGTCTTGAGAAACTCGGCTTCCTGCTGGTTGATCTTGCCGTCGGCGGCAAGTCCGGCGGCAATGCCGACCAGCGCATCGGCTGAACGACGGTCGATCCTGGCCTGATGAAAGAAAGCGCTGTTTTGAAATTCCTGATGTAAATCGACCATTGCTGCTTCTCCTTAAGCCTCAGCTTCCGCCACCTGATTGAAATACTTGGTCCGATCCGGAGTAAACGTCACCCGCATCTTCGTCCGCGAACAGGTCAGTGCACGTTCTTCACCCAGATCAATATCCAGATCTTCCCCACGCAAGCCCTGCCACTGCGCCAGGTATTTCAGCGAACCGTATTTCTCGTTTTTCTTCAGGCTGCGGCTCACGCCACCTTTCCAGCCGAGCACGGGCAGTTCGCCGGCGAGGCATTTTTGGGCGAGGTCGGGGAAGCGGGCGGCGCGCTGGCGGCCGATTTCCCAGCATTTGATCAGGCCTTTGTCGGCGTCGTCCCAGAGTTGGATGCGGGTCAGGCCGGTACGCAGGGGCGTGGCGATGGGGCGGTGGACGTGCTGGGTCATTCTGGTTCCTTGAATTCGGGTTTTATTGGACAGCTCCGCTGTGCCCGTTGCGGTGGATGGTAGGGGGGGATGTAACAGCTGGCAACAAGGTATTTCGGGGTGTAAGTGCAAGTTGCGGGGGAGGGAATGTGTGGGAATCGTTGAGTGGATGTAGGTATGGAGGTATGCAACCTGTGGCGAGGGAGCTTGCTCCCGCTCGGCTGCGCAGCAGTCGCAAAGTCAGGCAATGCGGTCCCTCAGGACAAATGGGGCGCCGGGTTTGGGGCCGCTTCGCGACCCGGCGGGAGCAAGCTCCCTCGCCACAAAGGGAATTATTCTGCTGATGGCTGCGTAGGACTTGGCCTGGTAAAGCACAGTTTTGTGGAATATGTCCTACAGAAAGTGGCGAGCTTTACGGCTGCCACTCACTCTTTTCCCCACTCAAGCGCCGATCAAGAAAGCTCGCCGCACTGATCAACGCCAGATGCGTCAGCGCCTGCGGGGTGTTGCCCAAGTGCCGGCCCTTGCTGTCGAACTCTTCGGCGTACAGGCCCAACGGATTGGCATAGCGCAACAGTTGTTCAAACTCCAGGTGAGCCTTTTCCACCTGACCGGCGCGGGCCAGGCATTCAACGTACCAGAACGAACAGGCGGCAAACGCGCCTTCAGTGCCAGTCAAACCGTCGATGTTGGCGTCGTCGTTGCGGTAGCGGTAAACCATGCCGTCGCGCACCAGACTCTTTTCAATGGCCTCCAGGGTCGACAGCCAGCGCGGGTCCTTGGCGCTGACGAACCGCACCAGCGGCATCAGCAGCATCGAACCGTCGAGCGCCGTGCCGCCCTTGTACTGGACGAAATGGCCGCGCTCCTCGTCCCAGAAGTTGTCCCAAATGTCGGCGTAGATCGCCTGGCGGGTCTGGTCCCACTGGACGAACGGAGCCGGCAGCGAGCGTTTCGAGGCCAGACGAATCGCCCGGTCCAGCGCCACCCAGCACATCAGTCGCGAATGCAGGAAGTGATGCTGCTCACCGCGCATTTCCCAAATCCCGACATCGGTGGTCTGCCAGGTCTCACACACCTGATCGACCACTTCGCGCACATGTTTCCAGCCTTCGTGGGAAATCGCGTCGCCATACTTGTTGACCAGATACACCGCGTCCATCAGCTCGCCGAAGATATCCAGCTGGATCTGGTCATAGGCGCCGTTGCCGATGCGCACCGGTTGCGCGCCGCCGTGACCGGACAAATGCGTCAGCTCGGTTTCCGGCAATTCCTGACGACCGTCGATGGCATACAGGATGTTGAGTTTGGTTGAGTGACCCTGGCAATCGCTGACCCGCCCGCGCAGCCAGCTCATGTAGGCGTTGGCCTCGCTGACGAAACCCAGGCGCATGAACGCGTAGACGGTGAACGAGGCATCGCGGATCCAGGTGTAGCGATAATCCCAGTTGCGCTCGCCGCCGGGGGTTTCCGGCAAGCCGAAGGTCGCGGCGGCAAGGATCGCGCCGTGCTTGCGCGAGGTCAGCAGCTTGAGTGCCAGCGCCGAGCGATTGACCATTTCCCGCCAGCGCCCGCGATAGTTGGACTGGCCGATCCAGTCTCGCCAGAACTTCAGCGTGCGCTCCAGGCACATTTTTGCGCCGTCATCCTTGAAGCGTGGATCGTCGGCACCACCGAGGATGAATTCGGCGGTTTCGTTGTGCTGCAGACTGAACGAGGCGACGGCCGATTCGCCATCAATGTGCAGCGCCTGATCCGCCACCAGACGCAGCGACGGCTGGCCCTCGGCGCTGAAAATCACCGACTGCCCGGCCATCTGCGCCCGGGTCTCGGCGCGGGCGTAGTCATGGCGCACCGCGCAACGCATGTGAAAGGTTGCCGCGCCGCTGACCACCCGCACCCGACGCATCAGCATCGGCAGGTCATCCTCGCTGTCGCCTACCGGCAGCAGGTCGGTGATTTCCACCACGGCATCGTCGCTGAGCCAGCGGGTCTGCAGGACGTTGGTGTCGGGCAGGTAGATCTGCTCGCGGCGGGCGTCGGGCAGGTCTGGCGCAAGCTGGAAAATCCCGGCGTCGGGGGTGTCCAGCAGCGAGCAGAAGATCGACGGACTGTCGAATTCCGGCCAGCAGAAAAAATCCACGCTGCCCTTGTCGTTGACCAGCGCCGCACTGCGCATGTCGCCGATGATGCCGTGGGCGTCGATGCTGCTTTGTCGTTCGAGGTGATGCTCAGCCATTGCCGCGAAACTCCGGATAAAGACTCATGCCGCCGTCGATGAACAGGGTGGTGCCGACGATGTAGTCGGCGGCATCGGAGGCGAGGAACACCACCGCGTTGGCCACGTCCTCGACATCACCGATGCGCCCGTAGGGGATCAGCTCCAGCAGTTTCTCACCGGCGGCGCCTGCGGTGGCCTCGCTGTTGATCGCGGTACGAATAGCCCCCGGGGCAATGCCATTGATGCGAATGCGCTGATGGCTGACTTCCTGAGCGAGGGTCTGCATCAACTGATCGACGCCGCCCTTGGACGCCGCGTAATTGACGTGCCCGGCCCACGGGATGCGCTGGTGCACCGAGCTCATGTGAATGATCTTGCCGGCCGCCCGTGACACGCCTTCGCGTACGCCCTGGCGGTTGAAGATCCGCAGCGCGGCGCGGGCGCAGAGGAACTGGCCGGTGAGGTTGACGCCGATCACCGTGTTCCAGTCTTCAATGGTCATGTCCACGGCCGCCGCATCCTTTTGCAGACCGGAATTGGCCACCAGAATGTCCAGCGAACCAAAGGCCTCGAGGGTCTCGGCGAACAGCCGTTCGACCTCGTCTTCCTTGGATACGTCGGCGCCAATCGCAATGGCCTGGCCACCGTCGGCAATGATTTGTCGCGCCAGGGCTTCGGCGGGTTCGGCCTGGCGGTTGTAATTGATGACGACTGCGGCGCCGGCAGCGGCGAGGGCTTTGGCGGCGGCGTGGCCGATGCCGGAGCTGGCACCGGTGATCAGTGCCACCTGGCGGGCGAGGGATATTTGCATGCTCGAAATGCCTGGGTTAAGGGCTTAGTCAGCTGACCCATGGCGAGCTGTGAGAGTTCATCCGCATGCATGAAAAGATCGACACGTTCAGACGTGATAGCGGCCGCTGTGCCGGTGCCATTCAAGACTACCGGCGACCCAGCTTTTTATGCCGGTCAGAAAACGCTGCAGTAGCGGCGATGCATCCGGCAGCACCGCTTGTTCCGCCGCTTCATACAGGTGCACGATTTCGTCATGAATGTGCGCGCACTTGATCATTGCTTGTCGGGGCGAGCAATTGTGTTCACGAGCCAGTAACAGCGGCAGATTGAAATCGCCGATGGCGGCCTGATTTTCCTTGTGTGCCGAATACAGATCGTTGGCGATGATCGTGGCACTGGCGGCCAGCGTGGTCACTCGCCGCACGGCAGGGGCGCTGTAAAGGTGTGCGGGCAGTTCGTATCCGCCGATCACGTCGATCAATGACATGCAGGGTAGAAAGCTGTTGGTCTGGCGTTGCGCGAGGTATTCCCAGATGGCTGGGGTCAATCCTTCCAGACGCCAGGCCGCTTCGGCCGTCATGGTGACAAACATGGCGATGATTTCGTGGCGTACCCTGGCCACTTGTGCGGAAGATGCGAATGCCTGAACACGGTTCATGTAGGCGCGAAGCGCAACCAGTACCGGGTCACTGTTCAGTGCCTGATCAAGACCGCAGCGAAAGCGAGAGGGCAGGTGCGCCGTCTCCAGTGCGGCCAGTGCCAGCGAGAGTCGGGGACCTACCAGGCGCGGTTCGGAGCCGGTTCGTTCGTCATCGCAGTAGTAATCATCCACGGCAAACAGGGCGGCGATGCATTGTGCCGAAAGTAGCAGGCGATCGAGGTCGTGAGTATCTGTGTGGCAAAGCATGGCGAAGCGACCGAACCCCATGGCGCGGACCTTTTCCAGCTGTCCCGGAAATATCCCGACCTCCTCGATCCATGGCATAAGCCGTTCATCGACAGCCTCGGCCAGCGCCCCATCGACCCGAAACGGCGCCGGGCAATACAGCGGCGGGACGGCCCAAGGTGAATTTGCCCGTTTTCCAGAAGCATAGGGCGTTGATCGTGCCGTTGACGCGTCGCGGACGGCCTCGAACCACTGCCTTACACCCACGATCCCGAACTGCTCGAACATCCGGCGAAACCAGATCGTGAACTGATCGGGTACCTGTTCGATCCGTTGGGTGATCTCCTCCAGTGATAGCCACTCCCAACTTTCGACCTCCTCGGGATTGGCTAACGGATCGAGCTGACTGAGGCCGGCAAACACGTGGTCAAATTCGTGCTCGATCAGTTGATTGGACACTTGCTCGTAATAGAGCATCGAGGCGACTTTCTGCAGTTTGCACCTCGTGCCCATTTCTTCCAGCAGTCGACGGTGGGCAGCGGCGGCCGTGCGTTCGCCGGGGCGAGGATGCCCGCAGCACGTGTTGGTCCATAATCCGCCGGAATGGTATTTGCCTAACGCGCGTTGCTGCATCAGCAACCGACCTTGGGAGTCAAAGAGCAGGATCGAGAATGCGCGATGGCGCAGTCCCTGGTGATGCACTTTCAGCTTTGGGGCTACACCGGTCGGGCGATCCTTGGGTGATACCAGAATAAGCTGTTCTTCCATGGCAAGGCTCCTTGGCGCATGCGCCATGGGATAGTGCTCAAGAGCAGGTGCTCGTTCATTGAGCCAAGGACTCATGAGAACCGCAATCGCACTAAAAGGCACCTGTAAAACCTGACAGGTGTGCGCGAATTTCGACTGTCGGTCATGTGATTCCAGAAGTGAGCGGTAATGCCATTGGTCTTGGGAGTGATCCTCAGCGAGTGCCTGGAATCGCAAGGTGTCGAGTTTCGCGCCTTCACATTCCACCAACAATTGCGCGCTTCCACGCTCGTCAGCCTTTATGGCAACTTGGCGGCCCCTGATGAGGCTGTACCCATGGCAAATCCTTACCGCGAATTGTTCACCGCCCCCGGTGCCCGAAACTTTGTACTGGCCGGGATGATCGCGCGCATGCCGATTTCCATGACCGGTATCGGCGTGATCACCATGCTGTCGCAACTCAAGGGCGGGTATGCACTGGCGGGGGCGGTGGCGGCGACGTTTGCCCTGGCCACGGCGTTTTGTGCGCCGCAGGTCTCGCGTCTGGTCGACCGCTTCGGTCAAGGCAAGGTGCTGCCGCTGTCGGCGTTGCTTGGCGGCGGGGCGTTGCTGATGTTGCTGCTGTGCACGCGCTTGCAGGCGCCGACCTGGACGCTGTTCATCTTTGCCGCGCTGGCCGGTTGCATGCCGAGCATGTCGGCGATGGTGCGGGCGCGCTGGACCGAGATCTACCGCGGCCAGCCGCAATTGCAGACCGCCTATGCGCTGGAATCGGTGCTCGATGAAGTGTGTTTCATCGTCGGCCCGCCGCTGTCGGTGGGGCTGTGCGTGCTGGCGTTTCCCGAGGCCGGGCCGCTGGCCGCGCTGCTGGCGCTGGCGATCGGGGTCACCCTGTTTGTCGCCCAGCGCAGCACCGAGCCGGCGGTGCACCCGCAGGAATCGCAGCATCAGGGTTCGATCATTCGTTCCACCGACATTCAATGGCTGCTGGCATTGATGGTCGCCATGGGCGTCATCGTCGGTGTGGTCGATGTGGTCAGCGTCGCGTTCGCCCAGCAACAGGGGCAGCCGGCAGCGGCAAGCATCGTGCTGTCGGTGTACGCCATCGGATCTTGCCTGGCCGGTATTGCCTTCGGCGCGATGCGTTCGAAATGGCCGTTGCCGCGGCTGTTCCTGTATGGCGGCATCGCGACGGCCGTGACCACCTTGCCGTTGCTGCTGGCGAGCAATATTTTCGGGCTGTCGCTGGCGGTGTTTGTCGCCGGTCTGTTCTTTTCGCCGACGCTGATCGTTGCCATGGCGCTGGTCGAGCGCATCGTGCCAGCGGCCAAACTCACCGAAGGCCTGACCTGGCTGGTGACCGGCCTGAGCATCGGCGTGGCGCTGGGGGCGGCGGGGTCTGGCGCGCTGGTGGATGCCTTCGGCGCGCGCAGCGGGTTCTGGCTGGCGATTGTCGCCGGGGCAGTGGTACTCGGCTCGGCGGTGCAGAGTTTCCGTCATCTGAAATAACGGTTGCCGAGGCGCAGGGCTAATTTGCGTCAGGTTGTCTTCGTTCTTCTATACAGACAACTTTTCGAGGTAAGCCGGGTGACTCAGCTGACATTGCTGTGCCTTCCTTATTCGGGCGCCAGTGCCATGGTCTACAGCCGCTGGCGGCGCAAGCTGCCGCAGTGGCTGACGCTGCAACCGGTGGAACTGCCGGGGCGTGGCGCGCGCTTCAACGAGCCGCTGCAAACCGACTTGCGCACCCTGGCCCGACAACTGGCTGCCGAGCTGCAACCGTCGTTGCGCGCGCCGTATGCGATTTTCGGCCACAGCCTCGGGGCCTTGCTGGCCTGTGAGCTGGCGCATGCATTGCGCGCGCTGGGCCTGCCGGAACCGGTGGCGCTGTTCGCCTCGGGCACCGCGGCGCCGACGATGCGCAGCGACTACGATCGCGGTTTCGCCGAACCCAAGACCGACGCCGAACTGATCGAACAATTGCGCTCCCTCAATGGCACCAGCGAAGAGGTCCTGGCCAGTGCCGAGTTGATGAGCCTGACCTTGCCGATCCTGCGTGCCGACTTTCTGCTGTGCGGCACCTTCCATCCGCTTCAGCGTGCGTTGCTGAAATGCCCGATCCACGTGCTGGGCGGCACCACCGACCGCGCCACCACCGAACAACTGATCGGCTGGAGCAAGGAGACCCTTGGCAGCTTTTCCGTGGACATGCTCGCCGGCGGGCACTTTTTCATTCATGAGCATGAAGCCAAGGTGCTGAAGGTGATCAAGGATCAACTGGAAGTGCACCATCGCCGGCACAGTCTGATGGCCGCTGTGTAGCGCGATTCCTGGCTTCACCCAACCCCCTGTAGGAGTGAGCCTGCTCGCGATAGCGGTCTGTCAGTCGCTGCATTATTGACTGAAAAACCGTTATCGCGAGCAGGCTCACTCCTACAGGGGTTTGTCTTGTCTGCAAGTTGTTCTCATTCGCTAATTTTTCCGGTCTGCATTCGTTTTATAGGGACGACGTGCCTTTGTGCTTCCTGCCTACTGATCCGGATGCTGAGAAATGAATGCTGAAGACTCCTTGAAACTTGCTCGCCGGTTTATCGGGTTGCCCCTGGAAAAGCGCCAGATGTTCCTCGCGGCCTTGCACAAGGAGGGCGTGGATTTCGCCCGTTTTCCGATCCCTCGGGGAGTCGAGGCCGATGACCGGCAGGCGCTGTCCTACGCGCAGCAACGCATGTGGTTTCTCTGGCAGCTCGACCCGCACAGCGGCGCCTATAACCTGCCAGGCGCGGTGCGCCTGACCGGATCTCTGAACCTGGCGGCGCTGGAGCAAGCGTTCGCCCATCTGGTCGAGCGTCACGAAACCCTGCGCACAGTGTTCCAGCGCCAGGGCGACGACAGCCTGCTGCAGGTGCCGGCGTCGAAGCCGCTGCTGATCGAGTCGGTGGATTTCACTGGGTTGAGCCCGGCCGAACGTGAACTCGCCGTGGCCGACGCGGCTCAGCAGCAGTCGCTGCTGCCGTTCGATCTGGCCGTGGGGCCGTTGCTGCGGATCAAGCTGCTCAAGCTCGACCCGCACGAGCATGTGCTGTTGCTGACCCTGCATCACATCGTGTCCGACGGTTGGTCGATGAACGTGCTGATCGACGAGTTCATCCGTTGCTACGACGCGTTCGACGCCGGCCAGCCGGTGCAACTGGCGGCGCTGCCGATCCAGTACAGCGACTACGCCCTGTGGCAGCGCCGTTGGCTGGAAGCGGGGGAGCAGGCACGACAGCTCGATTACTGGCAGGCGCAATTGGGTGATGAACACCCGGTGCTGGAGTTGCCCACCGACCACCCGCGTCCGGCGATGCCGAGCTATCGCGGCACCCGTTTCCCATTCGCCATCGACGGTGCGTTGGCCGAGCAGTTGCGCGGCACCGCCCAGCAGCATGGCATCACCTTGTTCATGTTGCTGCTCGGCGCGTTCAACGTGCTGCTGCATCGTTACACCGGGCAGGCCGACATCCGCGTCGGCGTGCCGATTGCCAACCGTAACCGCAGCGAAATCGAGGGGCTGATCGGCTTCTTCGTCAACACTCAGGTGCTGCGCACCCAACTGGACGGGCAGACCCGGGTCGATGACCTGCTGCGCGCGATCAAGGAAACCGCGCTTGGCGCCCAGGCCCATCAGGACCTGCCGTTCGAGCGTCTGGTCGAAGCCTTGAAACTGGAACGCAGCCTCAGCCACACGCCGCTGTTCCAGGTGATGTACAACCATCAGCCGCAAGTCGCTGACATCACCGCGGTCAGCACCGCTTCCGGGCTGGAGCTGGGCGTGATCGAGTGGCAGGGCCGCACCACCCAGTTCGATCTGACCCTGGACACTTATGAAAAGGCCGGCACCTTGCACGCCGCGCTGACCTACGCCAACGATCTGTTCGACCCGCAGACCATCGAGCGCATGGCGCAACACTGGCTCAACCTGTTGCGCGGCATGGTCCAGGACAGTCGCCAGCGCATCAGCGATCTGCCGATGCTGGAGCACGCCGAGTATCAACAGATCGTCTGCGACTGGAACCGCATGCCGGCCGATATCGCTGCAGCCTCGTGCATTCATGAGTTGATCGAGCAGCAGGTCGCCCGGCAGCCGCAGGCGCTGGCGGTGACCTTTGGCGAGCAGGCATTCAGCTACGCCGATATCGACGCACGGGCCAATCGTCTGGCGCACAAATTGATCGAGTGCGGCGTCGGCCCCGAAGTGCGGGTCGGGGTCGCCATGCAGCGTTCCGACCATTTGCTGGTCGCCTTGCTCGCCGTGCTCAAGGCCGGTGGCGCCTATGTGCCACTGGACCCGGACTACCCGGCCGACCGCGTCGCCTACATGCTCGAAGACAGCCGTGCGCGGGTGTTGCTGACGGAGCAGGCCATCGCGCAAACGCTCGTGGTCGGCACCGACACGCAAGTGTTGCTGCTCGACTGCATCGCTGGCGAACTGGCGGCGTACCCACGCCAGGCGCCCGTGACTTCGGTGACCGCCGACAACCTGGCGTATGTGATTTACACCTCAGGCTCGACCGGCAAGCCGAAAGGCGTGGCCATCGCGCACCGCAACGTGCAAGCGCTGATCGACTGGTCGCGCAGCGTCTACAGCGGCGATGACATTCAAGGTGTATTGGCCTCGACCTCGGTGTGCTTCGACCTGTCGGTGTGGGAGCTGTTCGTCACCCTGGCCAACAGTGGCTCGCTGATCATCGCGCGTAACGCCCTTGAGTTGCCGCACCTGCCGGCGCGCAATCAGGTGCGTCTGATCAACACTGTGCCGTCGGCGATCAATGCCTTGCTGCGCGACGGGGCCATCGCTTCGAGCGTGCGCACCATCAATCTTGCGGGCGAACCGTTGAAGCAGAGCCTGGTCGATGCGTTGTATCAGCAGACCGCCGTCGAGCAGATCTTTGATCTGTATGGCCCATCGGAAGACACCACTTACTCCACCTGGACGCGCCGTGAGGCGGGTGGGGTGGCGAGCATCGGCCGGCCGTTGACCGGCACCGCCAGCTACCTGCTGGACGCCGATCTGCAACCGGTGCCACAAGGGGTCGCCGCTGAACTGTATCTGGCCGGCGCCGGCATCACCCGGGGCTACCTGGGACGTGCGGCGATGACCGCCGAAAAGTACGTGCCGAACCCGTTTTCCAGCACCGGCGAGCGGCTGTATCGCAGCGGTGACCTGACCCGTTATCAGGTGGATGGCGCACTGCAATACGTCGGGCGTATCGACCATCAGGTCAAGGTGCGCGGTTTCCGCATCGAGCTGGGCGAAATCGAAGCCCGGCTGTTGCAGCAGGACACCGTGCGCGAGCTGGCGGTGCTGGCGCAGGAAGGCGCCAGCGGACAGCAACTGGTGGCGTACATCGTGCCCGCTGACGCCACAGTGCTGGCGGCAGACGCTGATGTGCAGGCGCGCCTGCGCGAAACGCTGAAAGCTGCACTGCGTCAGCATCTGCCGGATTACATGGTGCCGGCGTACCTGCTGTTCCTCGAACACCTGCCGCTGACCCCCAACGGCAAGCTCGACCGCAAGGCCTTGCCGGCGGTCGATGGGCGTCAGCAGCAGCGCGAACACGTAGCGCCGCGCAGCGCCATGGAAAAAGCCCTGGCCGCGATTTGGCAGGAGGTGCTGTCAATTGAAAACGTCGGTCTGGAAGACAACTTCTTCGAGCTGGGCGGCGACTCGATCGTGTCGATGCAAGTGGTCAGCCGGGCGCGCCAGGCCGGGATCGTGCTCAGCCCCAAAGAACTGTTCCAGTACCAGACCATCCGCAGTCTGGCGCAGGTCGCCCGGCAGGGTGAGCAGAGTCTGATCGACCAGGGACCGGCCGTCGGTGCGGTGCTGCTGGCGCCGGTACAGCGCTGGTTTTTCGAACAGGACATTGCTCAGCGTCAGCACTGGAACCAGTCGTTGCTGCTGGTGCCGCAGCAAGCGATGAACGCCCAGGCGCTGGACCGTGCACTCAAGCAACTGATCAACCATCACGACGGTTTGCGCCTGCGCTACACCTTGAGTGCCGATGGCTGGCAGCAAGCCTACGCGGCGCTGTCCGACGAATCGGTGTTGTGGCAGCGCAATGCCGCGTCGGCGCAAGACCTCAAGGTGTTGTGCGACGAAGCCCAGCGCAGTCTGGACCTGGCCCGGGGACCGCTAGTGCGCGCACTGCTGGTGGATCTCGCCGACGGCAGTCAGCGCTTGCTGCTGGTCGCTCATCACTTGGTGATCGACGGCGTTTCGTGGCGAGTGCTGCTGGAAGATTTGCAGCAGGCTTATGCCCAGGCCCTGAGCGGCACGGCCATCGCCTTGCCGGACAAGACCAGCGCTTACCAGCACTGGGTCGCACGTTTGCAGGGACACCTGCCGAGCTTCGCCCGCAGCCTCGATTACTGGCAGACGCAATTGCGCGATGCCGCGCAGAACGACTTGCCTTGCGAGCGGCCTCACGGTTCGCTGGAAAACCGCCACGAGCAGAAAATCGAGCTGAAATTCAGCGCCGGTCAGACGCGCAAATTGTTGCAGCAGGCCCCGGCGGCTTATCGCACTCAGGTCAACGACCTGCTGCTGACGGCGCTGGCCCGGGTGATCTGCCGCTGGAGCGGTCAGGCCGGCAGCCTGATTCAACTGGAGGGCCATGGCCGCGAAGACCTGTTCGACGACATCGATCTGACCCGCACCCTCGGCTGGTTCACCAGCCTGTTCCCAATCAATCTGGTGCCGACGGACGCCCTCGGCGCGTCGATCAAAACCATCAAGGAGCAACTGCGCGCGGTGCCGGACAAAGGTCTGAGCTACGGCGCGCTGCGTTATCTGGGCGATGCGCAGACCGCCGCGACGCTGGCCGCTCAGGTCCAGCCGCGCATCACCTTCAACTACCTCGGGCAGTTCGATCGTCAGTTCGACGAGGCGGCGCTGTTCGTGCCTTCCAGAGAAGGCGGCGGTGTCGCACAGGACCCGTCGGCGCCGCTCGGCAACTGGCTGACCGTCGAGGGTCAGGTGTACGGCGGCGAGCTGTCGATGACCTGGGGCTTCAGCAGCCAGATGTTCGATCGTGCGACCGTGCAGCGCCTTGCCGATGAGTACGCAAGCGAGCTGGATGCAGTGATCGAGCACTGCTGCGCCATCGACACGCCGCAGGCAACGCCGTCGGACTTCCCGCTGGCTCAAGTGAGCCAGGCGCAGCTCGATGCGCTGCCGCTGCCGGCCGGGCAACTCGAAGACCTGTATCCCCTGTCGCCGATGCAGCAGGGCATGCTCTTTCACACTTTGTACGAGCCCGAAGTCGGCGCCTACATCAGCCAGTTGCGCCTGGACATTCATGGCCTCGATCCACAGCGTTTTGCCCAGTCCTGGCAGGCGGCGCTGGAGCGGCATCAGATTCTGCGCAGCAGCTTCCACTGGCACGGCCTCGACGCGGCACATCAGGCGATCGTGCGCGAAGTGAGCTTGCCGCTGGAAGTCTTGCCAGCGACCGATACCGACGCCCTGGCCGCTGCCGAACGTGCTCAGGGTTTCGCCCTCGACTGCGCGCCGCTGCTGCGTTTGAAACTGGTGCGCAGCGGTGCCGCTGACTGGCACCTGATCTACACCAGCCACCATATTCTGATGGACGGTTGGAGCAACGCGCAGTTGCTTGCCGAAGTGATCGAACACTACAGCGCCGGGCAGACGCTGGCGGCGCCGGTCGGGCAATACCGCGATTACCTGACGTGGTTGCAGGCGCAGTCGGCCAGCGCCGGCGAGCAGTTCTGGAAAGCTGCACTGGCACCGCTGCAAGCGCCGACGTTGCTGGCTGACGCCTTGCGTGCGCCGGTGGCGGGCGAGGGCAGCGCGGAGCATCGCGTGGTGCTCGACGGCCACACGACCCTGCGTCTTGGCGAGTTCGCCCGTCAGCAGAAGGTGACGCTCAACACCGTTCTGCAAGGTGCCTGGGGCCTGTTGCTGCAACGCTACACCGGCCAGGATTGCGTGGCGTTCGGCGCCACGGTGGCCGGTCGTTCGGCACCGCTGGCGGGGATCGAAGCGCAGCTGGGCCTGTTCATCAACACCTTGCCCCTGGTTTGTGCGCCCAATCCGCAGCAGACCGTGAGCCAATGGCTCGGCGACTTGCAGGGCCAGAACCTGGCGATGCGCGATTTCGAGCACGTGCCGCTGTATGACATTCAAGGCTGGGCCGGTCAGCAGGGCAGCGCGCTGTTCGACAGCCTGCTGGTGTTCGAAAATTTCCCGGTGGCCGAGGCGTTGAAGCAGGGCGCGCCGGCAGGGCTGTCGTTCAGCAATCTGCATAACCATGAACGCACCCACTATCCGTTGACCCTGGGCGTCGAAATCGGCGCGACCCTGACGCTCGACTTCAGCTACGACACCGCACGTTTCAGTGCCGGGCAAGTGGCAACGTTGTCGGCCAACCTGCAGCACTTGCTGACGCAAATGGCCGCTGGCGCCGATGCGGCTTTGGGTTCGCTGGAGTTGCTTGATGCCCAGGCCCGGGCGCCGTTGCTGGCGGTGAGCCGAACGCCGGCGGTGGTGTTGCAGGATCCGCGTCTGGCTCACGAACAGATCGCCGCTCACGCGGCGGCCACCCCCGATGCACTGGCACTGGCGGTTGACGGCCAGACCCTGAGCTACGGCCAGCTCAATGCCCAGGCCAATCGTCTGGCCCATCGCCTGATCGCCCACGGTGCCGGCCCGGGTGCCCGGGTTGGCCTGGCGTTGAACCGTGGCCCGCAATTGATCGTCAGCCTGCTGGCGGTGCTCAAAAGCGGCGCGGCATATGTGCCGCTGGACCCGAAATACCCGGCCGAGCGCCTGCGCTACATGATCGACGACAGCCGCCTCGACGTGCTGCTGTGCGAGTCCGGCCTGCTGCAGGATCTGCCGTTGCCGTCGGTGGTGCGCCTGGTGCTGGATGACAGCGCCGGTTTTGCCGAACACGACCCGCTGACGCAGGCCGACGCGCAGGATCTGGCCTATGTGATTTACACCTCCGGTTCCACCGGTCTACCCAAGGGCGTGGCGATTGCCCATGGCGCGCTGCGCGAGTTCTGTCAGAGCGCCGCCGAGTATTCGCGGCTGTCGGCAGCAGACCGCGTGCTGCAGTTCGCAACCTTCAGTTTCGATGGATTCGTCGAGCAGTGCTTCCCGGCGCTGTGTGTCGGCGGCGCATTGATCATGCGTGGCGATGCGCTGTGGGATGCCGGGCGCCTGGCGGCCGAAATCGTCCGTCATGGCGTCACCGTGGCCGACTTGCCGGCGGCCTACTGGTACCTGCTGGCCCGTGAATGCGCCAGCGGTGCGATTGGCACATTGGGTTCGTTGCGTCAGGTGCACGTCGGTGGCGAGGCGATGTCCGTCGAGGGCTTGCGTCTCTGGCATCAGGCGGGTCAGGGCCATGTGCGCCTGCTCAACACCTACGGGCCAACCGAGGCCACGGTGGTGTCCAGCGTGCATGACTGTCGCCTGGACGATGCCAGCGACAGCTTCGGCGTGCCGATCGGCCGCGCCATTCCCGGACGTTCGCTGTATGTGCTCGACAGTGCCGGGCAGTTGCTGCCGGCCGGTGGCATCGGCGAGCTGTGCATCGGCGCGCCGGCCTGTCTGGCGCAACGTTATTTCGACCGTCCGGCATTGACCGCCGAACGCTTCCTGCCAGACCCGTTTGCCGTTGAACCCGGCGCACGTCTGTACCGCAGCGGTGATCTGGCGCGCTACAACGCCAACGCCGAGCTGGAATACGTCGGGCGTATCGACCACCAGGTGAAGATTCGCGGTTTGCGCATCGAGATGGGTGAGATCGAGGCCTGCCTGCAAGCGCGTGCCGAGGTGCGCGAGGCGGCGGTCATTGCTCAGGACGGTACGCAACTGGTGGCATACGTCGTGGCCAACGGCGCGGTTGGCGACGAGGCGAGTTATCGCCAAGCCCTCGACGCCGCCCTGCGTCAGTCGTTGCCGGACTACATGGTGCCGAGCCATCTGGTGCCGATGGCCGCCTTGCCGCTGAACAACAACGGCAAACTCGATCGCAGCGCCTTGCCGCGTGTTGTCGGCAGTGCCGGTCAGCGCGAGTTTGTGGCGCCGGTACCAGGGCTGGAAACGCAACTGGCGCAAATCTGGCAAGAGGTGCTGCACGTCGAGCGCGTGGGGCGCGACGACAACTTCTTCGAACTGGGCGGCCATTCGCTGCTGGTGCTGCAAGTGATCTCGCGGGTGCGTCAGCAACTGCAACTGGAGTTGCCGGTCAGCAGCCTGTTCTCGGCGGCCAGTCTGGCCGGGTTTGCCGAGCGCGCGGCCCAGGCCGGTGGTCACGCCCAACCGCTGTTGCAGGCCGCTGCCGGCGACCAACCAGCGGTAATGTCCTACGCCCAGCAGCGGCAGTGGATTGTCTGGCAACTGGATCCGCACAGCCCGGCGTACAACATTCCGGCGGCGTTGCGCCTCAAGGGGCGGCTGGATCAGCCGGCACTGCGCCTGGCGTTCGAGCAATTGCAGGCGCGCCACGCCACTTTGCGCACCACCTTCGAACAGGACGGGCAACAGGCACGGCCCCGGGTGCATGCGCAGTTGCCGCTGCAACTCGATCAGCATCCGATCGACGCGGCGTCCCTCGACGCTGCCATCGCCGCGCAAATCGCCCGGCCGTTCGACCTGCGCAACGGCCCGTTGTGGCGCATGTTGCTGCTGCAGCTGGGGGCCGAGGAACATGTGCTGGTGCTGACCGTGCATCACATCGCCGCTGATGGCTGGTCGATGCAGATCATGGTCGACGAGTTCAGTGCGCTGTATCAGGCGGCTGTCGAGGGGCGTGACGCCGACCTCAAGCCGCTGCCGGTGAGCTACAGCGATTACGCACGCTGGCAGCGCGACTGGCTGGAAGCGGGCGAGGGCGAACGTCAGCTCGGTGAGTGGCGCCAGCGCCTGGCCGGCAGTCAGACACCGCTTGAGCTGCCGAGTGAATTGAGCCGCCCGGCGCGTCGCAGCGAGCGTGGTGCCAGCCTGCTGCTGAACGTGGACGCGCCGCTGCTGGCGGCATTGCGTGAATGCGCGCAGGCCCGGCAAGTGACCTTGTTCATGTTGCTGCTGGCGAGCCTGCACACCTTGTTGCACCGCCAGAGCGGGCAAGCGGCGATCAATGTCGGCGTGCCGAGTGCGGGCCGTTCGCGCCTGGAAACCGAAGGCCTGATCGGCTTCTTCATCAACACCCAAGTGCTGCGTGCCGAGGTCGACGGCCAGCAGTCCTTCAGCAGCCTGCTGCAACAGATCAAACAGTTGGCGTTGCACGCGCAGGCCAATCAGGACCTGCCGTTCGAGCAACTGGTCGATGCCTTGCAGCCGGAGCGCAGCCTCAATCACAGCCCGCTGTTCCAGGTGTTGTTCAACCATCAGCAGCAACTGGGCGCCAGCGTCGAACGTAGCGTTGCCGACTTGCAGGTCGAGCGTTTGCACTGGCAGCAAACCACCGCGCAGTTCGATCTGGTCCTCGATACGCAGGAGCAGGGCGATACGCTGGACGCGAGCCTGACCTACGCCACCGATGTGTACGACCCGGCCTCGATGCAGCGCTTCGCCGAGCAGTGGCTGAACCTGCTGCGCGCCGTGGCAGCTGACCCGCAGCAACGGGTGGCCGAGCTGCCATTGCTGCACAGCGCTCAGCGTCAGGCGTTGATCGCTGAATGGAACCCGGTGTTCGATCTGCAACCGCCGTCGCCCACCTTGCATCAGTTGTTCGAAGCCCAGGTGGCGCTGCGGCCGCAGGCGATTGCGCTGGTCTACGAAGGCGAGCGTTTGAGCTATGCCGCGCTCAATGCCCAGGCCAACCGTCTGGCGCGCAAGTTGCGCGAGCAGGGCGTCGGGCCGGAAGTGCGGGTCGGCATCGCCACCGAGCGTGCGCTGCCGCTGGTGGTCGGTCTGCTGGCGATCCTCAAGGCCGGTGGCGCCTACGTGCCGCTCGATCCGCAATACCCGGTGGAGCGCCTGAGCTACATGATCGAAGACAGCGGCATCGCCTTGCTGCTGACTCAGCAACATCTGCTCGATGGCTTGCCGGCGCGTGAGCACGTGCAAGTCCTGAGCCTCGATACGCTGGCGCTGGACGCCTACAGCGCTGAGGATCTGCCGAGCCTGAGCAGCCCGGACAACCTCGCGTATGTGATCTACACCTCGGGTTCCACCGGCCGGCCGAAAGGTGCGTTGCTCAGCCATGCCAACGTCGGGCGCCTGTTGAGCGCGACCGCCAGTGAATTCAACTTCGGCCCGGATGATGTCTGGACCCTGTTCCATTCCTACGCGTTCGATTTCTCGGTGTGGGAACTGTTCGGTTCGCTGTGCACCGGCGGGCGCCTGGTGATCGTGCCGTACTACATCAGCCGCGAGCCGCGGGAGTTCCATCGCCTGCTGTGCGACGAAGGCGTGACAGTGTTGAACCAGACGCCGACCGCGTTCCGCCAACTGCTGCCGATTGCCTGCGCCAGCCCGCGCCACCTGGCGCTGCGCCAGGTGATTTTTGGTGGCGAAGCGCTGGAAGTGGCGAGCCTGCGACCCTGGTTCGAGCGCTTCGGCGATCAGCAGCCGACACTGGTCAACATGTATGGCATCACCGAAACCACGGTGCACGTGACTTACCGCGCAATCCGTCTGGCGGACCTCGACGGCAAGGCGCAGAGCCCGATCGGCCTGCCGATTCGCGACCTGCGCTGGTACTTGCTCGACAGCCAGTTGCAACCGGTGCCGGTGGGGGTGGCGGGTGAGTTGTACATCGCCGGGGCCGGTCTGGCGCGCGGTTACCACGGGCGTTTCGAGCTGACCGCCGAGCGCTTCGTGCCGAGTCCGTTTGACGCGTCGCAGCGGCTCTATCGCAGCGGCGATCTGGCGCGCCAGCGTCTCGACGGCAGCATCGACTACCTGGGGCGTATCGACCAACAGGTGAAGATCCGTGGCTTCCGCATCGAACTGGGAGAAATCGAGGCGGCGCTGCTGGCGCAACCCGGCGTGCGTCACGCGGTGTTGAGCGTGCACGACGACGAGGGCGGGCCGCAGTTGTGCGCCTACGTGGTCGCCGAGCAAGCCCCGGCGGACCCGATGGCCTGGCGCGACCACCTGCGGGCTGCGCTCAAGGTCGATTTGCCGGACTACATGGTGCCGAGCCACTGGCTGCTGCTCGATGCCTTGCCGCTGACCAGCAACGGCAAGCTCGACCGCAAGGCCTTGCCGCTGCCCGATGCCCAAGCCCTGCAGCGCCCTTATGAAGCCCCCGAAGGCGAACTCGAACGGCAACTGGCGGCGATCTGGGCCGATGTGCTGGGCGTGGCGCAGGTCGGGCGGCGCGACAACTTCTTTGAATTGGGCGGGCACTCGCTGCTCGCCGCCCAGGCCAGCGCCCGTGTGGAGCTGGAACTGGGCATCGAGCTGGCGCTGCGTGCGCTGTTCGAATCCAGCGACCTTCAGGCTTATGCCGCCATGGCCGGGCAACTCGCCCCGACTGACAACGATGCACGTCTGGATGCGCTTGAGTCGCTTCTCGACGAGATGGAGATCAACTGATGGAACACACCACCGCCTGGCGCATCGCCACCCGTTTTGCCGCATTGCCGGCAGACAAGCGCCGCGAATTTCTGCAACGCATGCAAGAGCAGGGTGTGAGCTTCGGCCAGTTGCCGATTCCGCCCGCCGCCGAGCCGCAAACGACCTTCGAGCTGTCGTACGCGCAGCAACGCCAGTGGTTTCTCTGGCAGCTCGACCCACAGAGCGCGGCCTACAACATCCCCGCCGTGCTGCGCCTGCAAGGGCCGCTGAACATCGCCGCGCTGCAACACAGTTTCGACGTGTTGCTGGAGCGTCACCAGAGCCTGCGCAGCCGCTTCGTCGAGGATGACGGACAGGTCCTGCAAACCCTGGCGGCGTTCACCGCGTTGCCGATCGAACAACATGACTTGCGCGCGCAGCCACAGGCTGAGCGCCTGGCCTGCGCCATGCGTCAGGTGCAGGCGGACATTGCCCGGCCTTTCGATTTGCAGCATGGCTCGCTGTTGCGTGTCAGCCTGTTGCAACTGGATACCGAAGACCACGTGCTGGCGCTGACCCTGCATCACATCGTCACCGACGGCTGGTCGATGGGCGTGCTGATCGAGGAATTCTCGCGGCTTTACGCCGCCCATTGTCAGGGCCAGGATGCACCGCTTGAACCGCTGCCGATCCAGTATTCGGACTATGCCGCCTGGCAACGCCGCTGGATGGAGGCCGGTGAGCTTGAACGTCAACTGAACTGGTGGCGCGACACTCTGGGCAGCGAGCAACCGCTGCTGGAACTGCCCACCGACCGTCCGCGTCCGGCCCAGCCGAGCCAGCGCGGCGCACGTCTGGATTTCGCCCTGGAGGCCGATCTGGCTGCTGGCCTGATGGCGCTGGCAAAGCAGGCCAATGTCACGCCGTTCATGTTGCTGCTGGCCAGTTTTCAGGCGTTGCTCTATCGCTACAGCGGACAGTCGGACCTGCGCATCGGTGTGCCGATCGGCAACCGTAACCGCGCCGAAACCCGTGGCTTGATCGGCTTCTTCGTCAACACCCAGGTGATGCGCGTCGAGGTCGACGGGCGTCAAACCTTCAGCCAATTGCTCGAGCAGACCCGGGCCGCGGCGCTGGATGCGCAGGATTATCAGGACTTGCCGTTCGAGCGTCTGGTGCAGGCGCTGCAAGGCGATCGCAGCATGAGCCACAGTCCGCTGTTCCAGGTGATGTTCAATCACCAGCAGGCCAAAGCCGCGGCGGTCGGCGGTTTGCTCGCGGGCCTGCGGGTCGAGGCGCTGAACGCCACGACGCCGACCACTCAGTTCGACCTGCAACTGGATACTCAGGAAGTGGGCGACCAGTTGTTCGCCAGCCTGACCTACGCCACTGACCTGTTTGACGCCGGACGCATCGAGCACCTGGCCCGGCATTGGCGCAATCTGCTGGCCGGGGTGCTGGCGAACCCGCAATGCCCGCTGGCCGAACTGCCGCTGCTGGATGCCGACGAGCGCGTGGGCATTCTCGATGAGCTCAATGACACCGCGCAGGTGTACCCCGGCGAGGTCTGCGTACAGCGGCACTTCGAGACGCGCGCGGCACAGCAACCCGACGCCACGGCGCTGGTGTTTGAGGGCCAGCGCCTGAGCTATGCCGAGCTGAACCGCCGCGCCAACCGTCTGGCTCATCACTTGCGGGCGCAAGGCGTCGGCGCGGAGGTGATCGTCGGGATCGCCTGCGAGCGTTCGTTCGAAATGGTCGTCGGCCTGCTGGCGATTCTCAAGGCCGGTGGCGCCTATGTGCCGCTGGACCCGGAATATCCGCGCGACCGTTTGAGCTACATGATCGAAGACAGCGGCATCGCGTTGCTGCTGACCCAGGAGCCGCTGCGGGCGCAACTGCCGACCCCGGATTCGCTGCGCACGCTGTGCCTGCAAGCGGATGCCGACTGGCTGAGCGAACTGCCGGACACCGACTTGCCCAATCTGGCGCTGGCGGAAAACCTGGCCTATGTGATCTACACCTCCGGCTCCACCGGCAAACCCAAGGGCGCCGGCAACCGCCATGTGGCGTTGCACAATCGTCTGGAATGGATGCAACAGGCCTACAACCTGCAACCGGGCGACCGGGTGCTGCAAAAGACTCCGTTCAGTTTCGACGTGTCGGCCTGGGAGTTTTTCTGGCCGTTGATGAAGGGCGCGACACTGGTCATCGCCGCGCCCGGCGAGCATCGCGACCCGCAGCGTCTTGCCGCGCTGATTGTCGAGCAGTCGATCACCACGCTGCACTTCGTACCGTCGATGCTCTCGGCATTCATCAGCGCCGAGGAGTCGCTGGCGTGCACCTCGCTGACGCGGATCATTTGCAGCGGCGAAGCGTTGCCGATGGAGTTGCAGCGTCAGACCCTGCGCAACCTGCCGCAAGCCAATCTGTACAACCTGTATGGCCCGACCGAAGCGGCAATCGACGTGACCCACTGGACGTGTGTGGAAGAGGGCCGCGACAGCGTGCCGATCGGTCGGCCGATCGCCAACCTGCGCACCTGCATTCTCGACAGCGAATTGCAGCCGTTGCCGCTGGGCGCGGTGGGTGAGTTGTACCTGGGCGGTATCGGTCTGGCCCGTGGGTATCACCGTCGTGGCGCGTTGACCGCCGAGCGTTTTGTAGTCGACCCGTTTGGCAGCGGCGAGCGTCTGTACCGCACTGGCGACCTGGCGCGTTATCGCGCCGACGGCGCCATCGAATACTGTGGCCGCATCGACCATCAGGTGAAGATTCGCGGTCTGCGGATCGAGCTGGGCGAAATCGAGGCGCGCCTGCAAGCACACGCCGAGGTGCAGGACGCGGTGGTGCTGGCGCTGGACGGGCCGAGCGGCAAGCAACTGGTGGCGTACGTGGTGCCGCAGGATCGGGCGCTGCCGCAGGCCGATATCGCCCGGCAGAATGCCTGGCGCGAAACCCTGAAAACCCATCTGCTCGCGAGTCTGCCGGACTATATGGTGCCAGCGCAGACCGTGCTGATCGAGCAGATGCCGCTCAGCCCCAATGGCAAACTCGAACGCAAGCGCTTGCCGGCACCGACCCTGCAAATCAGCCAGCGGGCGTTCGAGGCACCTTGCACAGAACATGAACAAGCGCTGGCGCAGATCTGGCAGGACGTGCTGGGCGTCGAGCAAGTCGGCCGTCAGGACAATTTCTTTGAGCTGGGCGGCGACTCGATCATTTCGATTCAGGTGGTCAGCCGGGCCCGGCGTGCCGGCCTGAGCCTGCAACCGCGTGATCTGTTCCAGCAACAGACGCTGCAGGCACTGGCCGCAGTGGTCAAGGTTCAGGCTGCACCGCTGGCGCCACAGGGGCCGGTGAGCGGTGAGCAGATACTCACGCCGATTCAGCGCTGGTTCTTCGACGAGCCGATCCCGCAACGCCAGCACTGGAATCAGGCCGTGCTGCTGGTGCCGCGCCAGACATTGGAGTTGCCGCGCCTGCAAGGCGCGGTGCAGCGTCTGCTCAAACAGCACGACGCCTTGCGCCTGCGCTTCAGTCTGGTCGACGGTCAGTGGTCGGCGCGCTATGTCGCCGCCGACAGTGCCGACGTCATCGACATGCTCTGGACTGCGCGGGTTGCCAACGACGCATCGCTGGAATCAGTCTGCGAAGAGGCCCAGCGCAGCCTGAGTCTGCAGGATGGCCCGTTGCTGCGGATCGCCTTGATCGCGCAGGCCGACGGCTCCCAGCGTCTGTTGCTGGTGATCCACCATTTGGCGGTGGACGGTGTGTCCTGGCGGGTGCTGCTGGAAGACTTGCAGGCGGCTTATCAGAACCAGGCACTGCCGCCCAAGACCAGCGCGTTCCAGAATTGGGCGCTGAAGCTGCAAGACTATGCGCGCAGTGACGCGGCGCTGGCCGAGCTGAGCTGGTGGCAGACGCAACTCGGCGAGGCCCGCGACTCTTTGCCGGCGGCTAATGCCCAGGCCAGTCAGGCCGGGCATTTGCGCCAAGGCGTGAGCATTGCGCTGGACCGCGAGCAGACGCGCCAATTGCTGCAACAGGCGCCAGCGGGGTATCGCACCCAGGTCAATGACCTGTTGCTGACTGCGTTGGCCCGGACCCTGAGCCGCTGGAGCGGCAACGAATCGGCGCTGATCCAGCTCGAAGGCCATGGTCGCGAAGACCTGTTCGACGACATCGACCTGACCCGCACGGTGGGCTGGTTCTCAAGCCTGTTTCCGGTGCGCCTGACGCCGACGGCGGACCTTGCCGGTTCAATCAAGGCGATCAAACAGCAACTGCGCGAGATCCCCGGCAAGGGCCTGGGTTTCGGGCTGCTGCGCTACATGGGCGATGCCGCGACGCAGGCGGCGCTGAAGGCGTTGCCGAGCGCGCGGGTGACGTTCAACTACCTCGGGCAGTTCGACCAGAGCTTTGCCGAGGACGCGCTGTTCAGCCCCGCCAGCGAGGCCAGCGGTGCCGCGCAATCGGCTGACGCACCGTTGCCGAACTGGCTGTCGGTGGACGGTCAGGTGTATGGCGGTGAACTGAAACTGGACTGGACCTTCAGCCGCGAATGCTTCGAACTCGGTGAAATCGAACAACTGGCCGCGGATTATCGCCAGGAGCTGCTGGCGCTGATCGAGCACTGCCTGAGCGACGAGGCCGGTGGCGTGACCCCGGCGGATTTCCCGCTGGCGCGTTTGCGCCAGGCGCAACTTGATGATTTGCCGGTGGCGGCGTCGCAGATCGAGGACCTGTATCCGCTGTCGCCAATGCAGGCCGGTCTGTTGTTCCACAGCCTGTTCGAGTCGGCGTCGGGTGCCTACGTCAACCAGCTCAACGTCGAGGCCCGTGGCCTGGACGCCGAGCGATTGGGTCAGGCCTGGCAAGCGGTGATCGATGCGCATCCGATTCTGCGCAGCAGTTTCCACTTTCCGCAGGGCTTCGAGGCGCCGGTGCAACTGGTACATCGTCATCTGCAACTGCCGTTCCGTTGCCTGGACTGGCGTGGCCGTGCCGATCAGGCCGAGGCGCTGGCCCAGTTGATCGACAGCGAGCGCCGGCAGCTCGACCCGGCTCAAGCGCCGTTGATGCGTTTGACGCTGGTACGACTGGACGACGAGCGTCAGCAACTGATCTACACCCACCACCACTTGTTGCTCGATGGCTGGAGCAATTCGTTGCTGCTCAGCGAGGTGTTGCAGCGTTACGCCGGACAAACGGTACAGGCGCCAAGCGGGCGTTTTGCCGACTACATCGGCTGGTTGCAGCGTCAGGATGCGCAGGCCGACGAGCGTTTCTGGCTGGCGCAACTGGCGCCGCTGGACAACCCGACCCTTTTGGCGCAGAGCCTGGCCCATGGCGATCTGCAACCGTCGGACACTCAGGCCTTTGCCGACCATCTGCAGAACTTCGACGTGGCCGCGACCCGGCGTCTGAGCGAGTTCGCCCGTCAGCAGAAAGTCACGCTCAACACCTTGCTGCAAGGCGCCTGGGCGCTGTTGCTGCAACGCTACAGCGGCCAGCGCTGCGTGGCATTTGGCGCGACCGTGGCCGGTCGGCCGGTGGACCTGCCGGGAGCCGAAAGTCAGTTGGGCCTGTTCATCAACACCTTGCCGGTGATCAGTTGCCCGGACGCGGTGGAAACAGTCAGCCAGTGGCTAAGCCGTTTGCAGGCGCAGAACCTGGAGCTGCGTGAGCACGAATTCACTGCGCTGGGTGACATTCAGCGTTGGGCCGGGAGAGCCGGCGAGCCGCTATTTGACAGCCTGCTGGTGTTCGAAAACTTCCCGGTGGCCGAGGCGCTGCAACAGGGCGCACCGGCCGGCCTGAGTTTTTCGATCCCGCAGAACCATGAGCGCACCAACTTCCCGCTGACCCTGGCGGCCACCGCGGAAAACACCCTGAGCCTGAACTGGAGTTACCAGTGCAGCCACTTCAGCGCCGCCGTGATTGCCCGCATGAGCGAGCATCTGGCGGCATTGCTCAATGCAATGGTCGGCGCCCCCGACGCTGCCTTGAGCGAACTGGATCTGCTGACGGCCAGCGAGCGCGAGCAGCAGTTGCAGACATGGAACCCAGCCTTCGTCGCGAACGAAAATCCGCTGTGCGTGCATCAACTGATCGAAGCCCAGGCCGAGATCCGGCCGCAGGCCACGGCGCTGATTTTTGCCGATGTGCAGCTGACGTTCGCTGAACTCAACAGCCGCGCCAACCGCCTGGCCCATCGCTTGCGCAACCTGGGCGTTGGCCCGGAAGTACGGGTCGGTCTGGCGATGCAGCGTTCGCCGGAAATGATCGTCGGCCTGCTGGCGATCCTCAAGGCCGGCGGCGCCTACGTGCCACTTGACCCGGCGTACCCGGCCGAGCGCCTGCAATACCTGATGCAGGACAGCGGCATTGTGCTGATGCTCACGCAGTCCTGGCTGCGCGCAAAACTGGCGCTGCCGGACGCTCTGCCGGTGCTGGAGATCGACCGTGAGCCGCTGCAATCGCTGCCGGACAGCAACCCGGTCAACCTGACCTGCGGGGAAAACCTTGCCTATCTGATTTACACCTCGGGTTCCACCGGGCGGCCCAAAGGCGTGAGCGTGGCCCACGGCCCGTTGGCGATGCACTGCCTGGCCATCGGCGAGTTGTACGGCATGACCCCCGAGGATCGTGAGCTGCAGTTTGCCTCGATCAGCTTCGACGGCGCCCACGAACGCTGGCTGACGCCGCTGATCTTCGGTTCGGCGGTGATGCCGCGTGATGATGAGTTGTGGAGCGTTGAGCGCACCTGCGCGGAAATCGAGCGGCACGGCATCACCATCGCCTGTTTTACGCCCACCTATCTGTTGCAGATCGCCGATTTCATGGGCGAAGCGGGGCGCAAACTGCCGATCCGTTCCTACACGCCGTGTGCCGAAGGCATGCCCAAGCACGCGTTCGATGAGGTCCAGCACGTGCTGCAACCGCCGCGCCTGATCAACGGTTATGGCCCGACCGAAACCGTGATCACCCCGCTGATCTGGCTGGCGTACCCGGACACCGGGTTCGACTCGGCCTTCATGCCGATTGGCCGACCGGTGGGCAACCGCAGTGCTTACATTCTCGACGGTGGTTTGCAGCCGCTGCCGGTGGGTGTGGCCGGCGAGTTGTACCTGGGCGGCGAGGGCGTTGCCCGCGGTTATCACCAGCGTCCGGACCTGACCGCCGAGCGCTTCGTGCCGGATCCGTTCGTACCGGGTGCGCGGTTGTATCGCAGTGGTGACCTGGCGCGGTTCCGCGCCGACGGTGTGGTGGAATACCTGGGCCGGATCGACCAGCAAGTGAAGATTCGCGGCTTCCGCATCGAACTGGGGGAAATCGAGGCCTGTCTGCTGGAGCACGAAGGCGTGCGCGAAGCGTTGGTGATTGATCGCGACGGGCCGGTGAGCCGTCAGTTGGTCGGCTATATCGTGCCGCGCGATCCGCTGGCCAACGAGCAGGATTTGCACGAAGCGTTGAGCGCCCACCTGCGTAGTCGTCTGCCGGCGCACATGCTGCCGGCGCACCTGATGTGCCTGGCCGCATTGCCGTTGACGCCCAATGGCAAGCTCGATCGCAAAGGGTTGCCAGCGCCGGACCTGGCGCGCCAGAGTCAGGATCAGGTGCCTGCCGCGACACCGGCCGAAGCGCTGTTGGTGGAGATCTGGCAGGACCTGCTGGGCCTGGATGCGCTGGGCGTCACCGAGAACTTCTTCGAACTGGGCGGTGACTCGATCATCTCGCTGCAAGCGGTCAGCCGCGCCGGGCAACGCGGGCTGGTGTTCAGTCCGAAGCAGTTGTTCGAACAACAGACCATTCGTGCGCTGGCGGCGGTGGCGGTCACTCGCGAGGCGACCTTGAACGAGGCGCCGAAAGTCGCCGCCTTCGCGCTGGTGCCGCACATTGATGTGGCGGCTCGCGAAGGTTTGCAGGACCTCTATCCGCTGTCGCCGATGCAGCAGGGCATGCTGTTCCACTGCCTGGACTCACCGGAGCTGAACCCTTACGTCAACCAGTTGAGCGTGGCGGTGGAAGGTCTGCAGGTGCCGCGATTCCGCGCGGCCTGGCAAGCCCTGATCGAACGCCATGAGGTGCTGCGCGCGGCATTCCGCTGGCGCGATGGTCTGGCCGATCCGCTGCAAGCGGTGTTTGCCGAGGTCGAGTTGCCGATCGAAGAACTCGACTGGCGCGACCGCCACGACACTGAGCAGGCACTCAGCGAACTGGCGGCTGCCGAGCAAGCCAAGGGCTTCGACCTGAGCCGCCCGCCGCTGATGCGTTTCGTGCTGGTGCGCCTGGACGCCGAGCGCTATCAGATGATCTGGGTCTACCATCACCTGTTGCTCGACGGCTGGAGTGCTTCACGCCTGCTCGGCGAGATGCTGCGCCTGTATCACCACGCCAGCCTGCCGGCGCTCAATGGCCGTTACGCCGATTACATCGGCTGGCTGCAACGTCAGGACAGCGCTCAGGCCGAAGGCTTCTGGCGCGAGCGCCTGGCGTTGCTGGAAGCACCGACGATTCTGGCCAAGGCCAGCGGTGCGAGCGGTTCCGGACACGGCGTGATGTACACCGATCTCGACGCCGACGCGACGCGCAAGCTGCACGGTTTTGCCAAGCGCCAACGCGTGACCCTCAACACCCTGGTGCAAGCCGCCTGGCTGTTGCTGTTGCAACGTCACAGCGGCCAGCGCAGCGTGGCATTCGGCGCCACGGTAGCAGGGCGCCCGACCGGTTTGCCGGGGGCGCAGGAAATGCTCGGTCTGTTCATCAACACGTTGCCGGTGATCCAGACGCTCGACCCGCAACAGCCAGTAGGCGAGTGGCTGCGTGAGCTGCAGGACTACAACCTGACCGTGCGCGACTATGAGCACACGCCGTTGTCGGACATCCAGCGCTGGGCCGGACTCGGTGGCCAGGGCTTGTTCGACAGCATCATCGTGTTCGAAAACCATCCGGTCGACCGGGCGTTGCGCGGTGGCGAGGAGGGCGAGTTGCGCTTTGCCGAGGTGGGCAGCGCCGGTGTCACCAACGTGCCGATGGACTTGATGGTCAGTGCCAACGAAGACGGCCTGGAAGTCGAATACCTGTATCTGCGCGATCGCTTCAGTGATGCCGAGGTCGAGCAGATCCGTGCGCAACTTGAAGGTTTGCTGCACACGTTGCCTGAAGATGAACACTGCCTGATCGGCAATCTCGGTTTGCCCGGCGCGCGCCTGGGCCTGCCAGAACCGTCGACCGACGACACTGATCTGTTGCGCAGCTTCAATGAACACGTGCGCAACCAGCCGCAGAAAACCGCGCTGTTCTGTGAAGCGCGTGAAGTCAGTTATGCCGAGCTCGAAGCCCGGGCCAACGCTTTGGCTGGACAATTGATCAAGCGCGGTATCGGCGCAGAAAGTCTGGTGGCGGTGGCATTGCCACGCTCGGAGCGCACGATCATTGCGTTTCTCGCCGTGCTCAAGGCCGGTGCCGCGTACTTGCCGCTGGACCTGGCGTATCCGCCGGAGCGTCTGGCCTACATGCTCGATGATTCGGCGGCCAGCCTGCTGCTCTGCGACAGCGATCTGGGTGAGCGCCTGACGTTTGCCGACCGCGTGCCGCGGTTGCTGCTCGATCAATTGCCGGACGATGACAGCGCTGAATGCCCGTTGTCCCGGCCGCTGGCAGGGCACCTTGCGTACCTGATCTACACCTCCGGTTCCACCGGTCAGCCCAAAGGCGTGGCCGTGGCTCGCGGGCCGATTGCCCGGCATTGCCGCGGCATCATCGATCTGTATGAACTGGTGCCGGACAGCCGCGAACTGCACTTCATGTCGTTCGCCTTCGACGGTGCTCAGGAGCGTTGGCTGAGCGTGTTGCTGGCCGGTGGCAGCCTGGTGATCCGCGAGGACAATCTGTGGACGCCGGAGCAGACCCTGCAAGTGCTGCAGCGTCATCACGTTACCGTTGCCTGCTTCCCGCCGGCTTATCTGCAACAGATGGCCGAAGTGGCCGAACGGTTGGGCAATCCGCCGCCGGTGCAGGTGTATTGCTTTGGCGGCGATGCGGTGCCGGAGGCCAGTTTCGAGCAGGTCAAACGCGCCTTGCGTCCCCAGCGTCTGGTCAATGGTTATGGCCCGACCGAGACCGTGGTCACGCCGCTGTTGTGGCGTGCCGAAGTCAGTGAGCGTTGCGAGGCGGCCTACGCGCCGATCGGCCGTGGCGTGGCCGGGCGTGGCTTGTACGTGCTCGATGCTGACCTCAATCCGTTGCCGGCCGGGGTCAGTGGCGAGCTGTATCTGGGCGGTGAGTGCCTGGCGCGGGGTTACCACCAGCGTCCGGGCATGAGCGCTGAGCGCTTCATTCCCGATCCGTTCGAGGCGGGCGGGCGCATGTACCGCACCGGCGACCTGGTGCGCCAGCGCGAATGCGGCTTGATCGACTACCTCGGGCGTCTCGACCAGCAGGTGAAGATCCGCGGTTTCCGTATCGAACTCGGCGAAATCGAAGCCCGTCTGCGCGAATGCGCCGGGGTGCAGGATGCCGCCGTGGTGGTGCACGACACGCCGACCGGCAAGCAGTTGGTGGGGTATGTGGTGGCCGCTGCAGTCACGGGGCTGGACCGATGGATCAAGGCCGAGTTGCAGGCGCAATTGCCCGATTACATGGTGCCGGCACGGATCATGGTGCTGGAGCGCTTCCCGCTGTCGGCCAACGGCAAGCTCGACCGGCGGGCGCTGCCCCAGCCAGAGTGGGCGCTGGGTGGCTATCGTGCGCCACGCAATGCGCTGGAACAGGCACTGGCGACGATCTGGCAGGACGTGCTCGGCGTACCGCAAATCGGTATCGACGATAACTTCTTTGAACTGGGCGGTGACTCGCTGCAGGTGCTCAAGGTCATTTCGCGGGTCCGCAGTCAGCCGCAACTGGGGTTCGAGCTGAAGCTGCGCGATCTGATGCAAAAGCCATGCATCGCTGAGCTCAGCGGCTATCAGGTGCAGGAGACGGCCACGGCGCCAGATCCACTGCTGGCGCTCAACAGTCGCCTCGCGCATGTGCCCGCGCTGTTCTGCCTGCACGCCGGGTTCGGCACGGTGTTCGATTACGAGCCGTTGGCGCGCCGTCTGGAAGGTCGACGCACGGTTTATGGTCTGCAATGCCGGATGCTGCTCGACCCGCAATGGCAGGACGCGTCGCTGCCGGCGATGGCCCAGGCCTACGCCCAACGCATTCGCGCGCAACAACCTGAAGGCCCGTATTACCTGTTGGGTTGGTCGCTGGGCGGGGCGCTGGTGCAACTGGTGTCCCGCGAGCTGGAAAGCCAGGGCGCGACCGTTGCATTCGCCGGTCTGGTCGACAGCTACGTGGCCGGCACGGCAGAGGCGGGAGACTGGCGTGAGGACCTGGCGGACTTCCTGAAGTTCGTGCTCGGTCTGTCGGTCGAAGAGGCGCAAGCGCTGATTGCCCGGAAAGCTGCTGGACTCAACGAGCAAGCCGCTGCCGCTGCGGTCATCGAGGCCGCGCTGCACGGCTCCAGTGGCGATGCTGCGCTGGGCGCCGATGAGTTCACGCGGATTTTTGCCACCGGTGCAGCGCTCAAGCAACTGGCCCTGGCCCAGCGGCAATTGCCCAAGGTTGAGGTGGCCACTCACCGCTGGTGGGTGGCTGACCGGGACGCCGAACGCGAGGTGTTTGCCGCTCAGGTCGGACGCCATGGGGTCGACCGTTTACTGACCGGCGGGCACTACGAATTGATGCGCGGTGACGAGTTGCTCGATCAGTTGCAAGCATTGCTCGAACGTCGCACCACTGTCGCTTGATCACCACCGGGCAGCCCGTGCTGCCCGGTCCATGACCTGTATTTGGAAGGATGTAACCGATGGCTGTACTGCCAGAGCTGCAAGCATTTCTCGAACTCGCCGAGTTCGGCCGACTGACCGGTAAAAGCCGTGCGATGCACGAACAGACCCCACAACAGGCACGCATCGATTTCGAAGCGGCTTCGGGGTTTCTCGATGTGCCGCTGGACAGTGTGACTTGCCAGGATTTCACCATCGCCGCCCGCGATGGCCACAGTCTGGCGGCGCGCCTGTACCGCGCCGGGCCAGCACCCGAAGGCCTGCAACCGGTGATGTTGTATTTCCATGGTGGCGGCTATGTGGTCGGCAGCCTCGATTCCCACGATGCGCTGTGTCGGCGCCTGGCGGCGCAGGGTGGTTTCGCACTGTTGACAGTGGACTATCGCCTGGCACCGGAGTGGCGTTTTCCGACCCCGGTACAGGATGCCTGCGACGCCGCTAACTGGCTGGTGCGCGAAGGCGCAAGCCTGGGCCTGGACGCGGCGCGGGCGGTGCTGGCCGGTGACAGTGTCGGTGCGACACTGGCGACCGTGCTGTCGTTGATGGCGGTACGTGAACCTGCGGAACTGCGTCTGCTGCCAAAGGCGCAGGTGCTGGTGTACCCGGTAACCGACGCAACCACCCATCGCGCCTCGCATCGCGACTTTGCCGAAGGCTATCTGCTGGAGACCCCGACCCTGGACTGGTTCTACGCGCATTACGCCCGCACGCCGGAAGACCTGGCCGACTGGCGCTGCTCGCCGTTACTGGCGCAGGATGTATCCGGTGTTGCGCCGGCGCTGGTCTACCTGGCCGGGCATGATCCGCTGTATGACGAAGGTCGTGCCTATGCCGAGCGCCTGCGTGCGGCCGGCAATGACCTGACCCTGCTCGAACAACCGGGCATGACCCACGACTTCCTGCGCATGGCCGGGCTGCTCGGTGAGGTCGAGGCGATCCATGCCGAGGTGGCGCAGTGGGTGCGATCACGCATCTGAGCTGATCCCGGAACCGCCATTGCCGAGTCGGCAATGGCGGTTTTTTTTGTCCGGGCAAAAGAGCTTGAGGCCGGCGACGGGGCAAAAAAAATGCCCGCCTGTTTCGAGGCGGGCATGGGTGTTTCCGGATTGAATCAGAAGTTGTATTTGGCGGTGAGTTGCAGGTTGCGTGGCTCGCCGTAGAAGGTGGTGTCGAAGTTGCCCAGGCCCGTCAGGTACTTCTTGTCGAAGACGTTGTTGGCATTGACGGTGAAGCTCAGGTGTTCGTCGTACTCGTACTTGGTCATCAGGTCCACCAGCGAGTAGCCGCCTTGCTTGATGCGGGTGTAGTCGCCGGCCGGCGCGCTGTAGATCTTGCCGTAGAACGCGCTCTGCCAGCTGACACCGCCACCGACAGTAACCTTGTTCAGCACACCCGGCAGACGGTACGTGGTAAAGGTGCGGAACACGTGTTCGGGTTTGGTGGTGGACAGCGGGTAGCCGTAGATCCGTTGCTCGTCCTGGTCACGGGTGCGGGCGTAGGTGTAGCCGGCGGACAGGTTCCAGCCTTCTTGCAGCTCACCGGCCAGTTCCAGTTCGACACCGTTGGTGGTGGCGCCGTCGATGGCTTTGTAAATGCCTTCGTTGGTGACCGGGTTGGTGCCGATCGATTCGGCGAAGTTGTCCTGCTCGATGCGGAAGAACGCCAGGCTGGCGTTGAGGCGGCCATCAAGGTAGGCGGCCTTCAGACCGGTTTCGTAGGCATTGCCTTCGACCGGAGCGAGGGTCTTGCCGTCGGCATCCTTGTAGATCTGCGGCTGGTAGATGTTGGTGTAGCTGCCGTACAGCGAGTAGGTGTCGTTGAGGTCATAGACCACACCGGCGTAAGGCGTGACGACGCCGTGTTCCTTGTAGCTGGCATGGGTGTCGGACATGCCGGTGCCGGCGTTATAGGAGTAGTCCTCGTTGTACTTGAAGGTGCTCAAACGGCTGCCGAGGATCACCGACAGGTCATCGGTCGGGCGCAGGCGCGTGGCGAGGTAGATGCCGTTCTGGCTCTGGGTGCGCTCGTATTTGCCGTTCTTCGGGAAATCCTGTTTCGGCAGGTGGCTGTTCCAGTCGTAGATGCTGCCCGGTACCTGGCTGAAGGCGCTGGTGTCGAACGTGGCACCGGTCTGGCGCGAATGCGAGGCCATGAAACCGGCCACCAGTTCATGCTCGCGACCGCCCAGGGTGAACGGGCCGGAGAGGTTGATGTCCGCCGAATCCTGCACGCGGTGACCTTCCCAGCGGCCCCAGTAAAGGAACATGCCTTCGCCGGTGGCGCGATCCGGGTTGCCGCCGCTGGCCGAGGCCAGTTGGGTGTCGTGATCGGAGATTTTCTCGTTGAGGCTGACCTTGAGTTTCCAGTCGTTGGCCAGGGCCTGCTCCAGCGAGGTGAAGTAGGTCACGGAGTCGAAGTCGCGACGGCTCCAGTCGGCACCCGGGTTGAAGCTGCGCGGGAAGTCGGTACGCCCGCCATCGGAGAAATACACCGGGTTGCCGGTCCAGGACGAACCGCGCGGGGTCACGCTCTGTTTGTCGATGCCGAAGGTCAGCAGGGTGTCTTCGCTGAGGTCGGCTTCGAGGATGCCGTAGTACACATCCTTTTTCTGCGTGTAGTGATCGATGTACGAATTCTTGTCCTGATAGGCACCGACGAAACGGCCGCGCACCGAACCGCTGTCGTTGAGCGGGCCGGAGATATCGCCTTCGGTGCGATAGTTGTCCCACGAACCGGCCGTGCCGGTGATCGATGCCTTGAATTCCTTGGTCGGCTTCTTGCGCACCAGGTTGACGGTGGCCGATGGATCGCCCGAGCCGGTCATCAGGCCGGTAGCGCCCTTGATGATTTCGACGCGGTCGTAAGTGGCCATGTCGACGTGGGTCGCGCCTTCGTCGTACACGCCGTCGTAGACGTTGTTGACGCCGTCGTACTGGAAGTTGGTGATGGCAAAGCCGCGGGTCGAGTACTCGGTGCGGTCGCTGTCATATTGCTGCACGGAAATGCCGGGCGTGTTGCGCAACACGTCGCCGATGTTCTTCTCGCCACGGTCGTCCATCTGCTGACGGGTCACCACGGTCACCGATTGCGGCGTCTCGCGAATGGTCAGCGGCAGCTTGGTCGCGGTGGTGGTGGCGCCGGTGGTGTAGGAGCCGCTGTCTTCGGTGGTCAGCCCCAAGGCCTGGCCGGAAATGGTGGTCGCGCCCAGTTGCAGGGTCGAATCCGCAGCGCCCGATACCAGGGTCACGCTGCTGCCATTGATCTGGAAGGAAATCCCGCTGTCCTTGAGCATGGCCGCCAGGGCTTCGGACGGCTCCAGCGAGCCGGACACTGCGCGGGATTTGATCCCGGCGACCTGATCCGGGCTGTAGAGAATCTGCAGGTTGGTTTGCAGACCCAGTTCGGTCAACGCGCTGGACAGCGGCTGCACCGCGATATTGACCTTGACCGGTGCCGCATTGGCCATCGAGCTCCCCAGCAAGGTGGCGGTCAGCAGGACACTTGTCAGCAGGTTTTTATGCAAAGTCGGGCGCTGTACAGCCAGCGCGAGAGGTGTGCGGCGTGGAAGAGGGTGCATTACTGCCTGAGCTCCTGAGAAGTGTTGTGCAGCGTTTTTGTTAATAGGAATTATTATTAAGACGGAGCGATGGCAAAAAACCGGAAACAAACCCGACAAATAAATATCGGTCGGGTTGTTTCTGTGCGCTGGAAGCCGGGGGCGGCGTTGCGGATCAAGCCGCAAAGGCATCAAGCAGACGTGTCAGGCCGGCGTCAGCTCGCTGACCACACGGCCACGCTCCATGCGCACCAGTTGATCGGCGACATCGAAATAGCGGTCGTCGTGGGAGATCACGATGATGGTTTTGCCCAGACGCTTGAGGTCCGGTAACAGCTCGGTATAGAAGATGCGGCGGAAGGTCGGGTCCTGATCGGCGGCCCACTCGTCGAACACCAGCACTGGACGCTCCTCCAGCCAGGCATTGATCAGGGCCAGGCGCTTGCGCTGGCCGGTGGACAGGTCGGTGGTGGTGAAGTTGCCGTCCTTGACGCTGACCTTGTGCGCGATCTCCAGCCGTTGCAGGTATTTGTCGGCGTCTGCAGGGATCTGCATGTCGCCCTGGACCACGTCGTCGAACAGGTAGTAGTCGGCAAAAATCGTGGTGAACAGCTGACGGTAGTCATCGCGATTGTGCGCATCGATGGCCAGACCGTTGACGCGAATCTCACCCTGTTGCGGGGTGTACAGGCCCAGCAGCAACTTGATCAGGGTGGTTTTGCCGCAGCCGTTTTCACCGACGATAAAGGTAATGTCGCCCTGTTTGATCGTCAGGTTGACCGGCCCCAGCTGAAACGGCGCAGCCCCTTCGACGGCCGGGAACGCATAGCGCACGTCAGCCAGTTCCAGGCTGTGCACGGTCTTGTCGGCCTGGCCCTGATCGCTGAGCAACAGGTGCGCTTCGGGGGTGGAGAATTGCTCGGACAGTTCAGCGATGCGGCGAAAGGCGATCTGCGCCCGGCTGACAATCGGCAGCGTGCTGATCAAATGCTCCAGTGGGCCTTTCATGTACAGCAGCACCAGCACGAAGCCGCTCATGACGGTCTTGTCGGCGCTGGGCCAGAAGGTTTGCAGGGCCAGTGCCAGGCCAATCACCACGAAGAACAGCATCGAACCAAACGTCTTGGCGATCACAAAGGTGTTGATCGAACGCACCTGGGTGTTGCAGATGAACTCGGCGGTGGCCTTGATCCCGGAGACAAACATGCGCTGACGGCGCGGGCGGTGAATGCGCAGTTCCTTGGCACCTTCGGCAATTGCGTTGTAGTGCTTTTGCAGTTCGTCTTCGGCGTCACGCGCGGCCATGAAGCCTTGCACACCCTTGCTCTGGGCATAGGCCTGGATGGCGGTGCCGATCAGGATCGCCGCGACCATGATCAGGAACATCGGCCACGACAGCAATGCCAGATAGCCCATGCAGCCCAGGGTCACGGTGACGGAAATCGCCAGCGGCGCGAAGGCGAAGGCGAAGTCGCTGATGGTGTCGACGTCGTGAGTCAGCACCGGGATCAGCCGATGGCTGCGGTAGCGCTCGATCTGTTCGATCGGCGCCGAGAGGACTTTCTCACCCAGTTGCTTGCGCAGTTTGGCGATGATGTGCTGGCCGACGTAATTGGTGCCGATGTCGGAGCAGATCGAACTGGCCAGCGCCAGCAGGCACAGGCCGGCGAACAGCGCCACCACGCCTTGGGTCAGGCCGCTTTGCGAATGCAGGGCGTTGTTGATGGTCGCCAGCAATACCGTGACGCTCAGGCCGCCGACCATGCCCAGAAAAATGGACGCGGCGACGATGAGCCGAAACGGTTTCAACAGGGCGAACAATTCGCCGATGGCGCCACGGGTAGGCTGAGTCATGGAAGACAGTTCCTTGGGTATAAAGGCAGATACCCAGTAGAACGTCCGGTGGCAGGCTTAATTTAGCCGGGTGCCGACTGGCGGCGACCCCGTTACGAACCTGTGGGCGCGGGCTTGCTCCCACAGGTAATGCTGCTCACGTAAGAAATTTTGCGTTCAATTGAAACCCGTGGCGAGGGAGCTTGTCGGATCGCCGCACCGTCCCGCTGGGTCGCGAAGCGGCCCCAAAAGAGGGACTGCTACGCAGTCCAGCGGGAGCAAGCTCCCTCGCCACAGTCACAGTGTCGGGCTTAAGTGAACAGCATTACGCTCCCACAGGGGGATTTCGGTGCTTGTCAGAGTTCGCGTACTACGCGAAAGCCCATCCAGTCGCCACGTTCCTGCGGATACTGGCTGTTGCGGTTGCCGGATCGGGAGAACACGGGCGCTTCGCCCCAGTCGTTGCCGCGAATGCGCACGGCTTCGCAATTGGCTTCCAGCCACGCGCTGCCATCGGTCGGTGCACCGACGTAGTCAGGGTGTTCGCAGTCTTCGACCCATTCGTAGACGTTGCCGTGCATGTCGTACATGCCAAAGGCATTGGGCGGATAGCTGCCCACGGGCGAGCTGTAGCTGAAACCGTCCGCCGGGCCGTAAGTGTTGGCGTGCTTGGCGATGCTGTATTCCTTGCCCTCGTCGAACGGGAAGGGGAACGGGCCCTTGCTGCCGGCGCGCGCGGCATATTCGCGCTGGGCTTCGCTGACCATGTGGTATTTCTGCCCGGTTTTCTGCGAGAGCCAGGCGACGTAGTTTTTCACGTCGTAGTAGTTCATGCACACCGCCGGTTGCCGAGGCCCCTGCGGGTAGCGCGGCTTGCTGGCGACACACTCGCGACCGGGGCGGGGATCGCCATTGGCGATGCTCACACCGCTTTCGCGCACGTAGCTGTCCCACTCACCGGCGGTGACCTGGAAGCGGCTCATGGCGAACGGTCTGGCGAATGTCACATCGTGCATCGGGCCTTCATCGGGTTCGCGGCCGACTTCATCGTCCGGCGTGCCCATGGTGAAGGTGCCCGCCGGTAGCACGACCATTTCCGGGCAGTCCTTGCAGTCCTTGAACACTTTGCCTGGCGCGGGCGGGGTGGCCGCCAGCGCGGGATTCGGCAGCAGGCTGCCGAGGAGGGCCGTGAAGGCCAGCACCTTGAGTGCGCCGGCGCCGGTGGCAGGGGACAACAGATCACGTTTCATGGGTCATCTCGATTAAAGGAAAGCGGGGATTCACAGGTGCTTGTCGAGCACGGCCATGAATCGCTCGATGTCGTTCTCGCTGTTGAGCAAACCCGGGGCGATACGGATCACCGGACCGACATCGCGCTCCACCGCATCGCACACCACACGGTCGGCCATCAGTTGCGCGGCGACCTGATCGCAGTCGCGGCCCTTGATCCGGAAGAAGGTGAAGCCGGACGACAGCGCGGCGCTGCGCGGTGTCACCAGTTCAATGGAGCGCTGTTCCAGCAGGCGGTTTTTCGCATGGGTGTTGAGGCTGTGGATGCGCGATTGCACCTCGTTCTTGCCCAGTTCCAGGTGCAGTTTGAACGCCTCGTCCAGCGCCCAGCGGTGCTCGAAACTGTGGTAGCCGCCCGGGGTCATGGTGGTCGAGAAGGTGGTGGCTTCCGAAAAGGTCGGGATGATCGGCGTGACGTCCTTGAGCTCGCTGGAGCGCGCGCAAATGATCCCGGTGCCACGCGGACCGAACATCCATTTGTGGGTGCCGGCAATAAAGAAATCGCAGTGCATGTCGGGGAAGTCCAGATCCTCGACGCCGAAGCCGTGCACGCCATCGACCACGTACAGGATGCGGTCCTTGTCGTCGCGCTGCCGGTTGTGTTGCTCGACCAGTTTGCCGATCTCGCCGATCGGCAGTTTCACGCCGCTGCCCGACTGCACCCAGGTCATGCCCAGCACGCGCGTCTCGGGACGGATGCCACGGTCGATGCCGCTCAGCACTTCGTCGACGGAGATCGTCGAACTGCTCTCGAACAGCTTGAGCTTGCGCACTTTTACCCCGTCGCGCTGCTGGCGGTAGCCGAGGGTATAGTTTGTCGAGTAGTGCTCGTGTTCGGTGGTGAGGATTTCCTGCCCCGGGCGCACGTGAATGCCGCCGTAGATCAGTGACAGACCTTCGGTGGTGCTGCCGGTCAGGGCGATTTGTTCGGGCTTGGCCTTGAGGTAGCGTCCGGCCCATTCGCGCACGATCTGTTCACGTTTTTCGGTCTCGCCCAAATCCCAGTCCATCGCCCGTCCGGGGTTGCGATCGAGCATGGCGCGATGGCGCTCGATGGCTTCGCGTACCGGCCGTGGGTGCGAGGTCACCAGGAAGTTGGCGAAGTGCAGATAGTCCGGATCCTGGTCGAACAACTGGCGCAGTCGCACCCATTTGTCGGCAGAGACCGGTTGCGGGTTGGCGGCCCGCGCCGGCAGGTTCACGGCGGCGCCCAATGGCAGGCCGGCGGCCAGAATCCCGGCCTGTTTGAGGAAAGAACGGCGGTTGGTCATGGAAGTCGGTTCGCTTGTTCAAAGGGCGTCAGTGGGTGGCCACGGGTTTCGACGATTTCTGCACCTGCTCCCAGACGCGCAGGAAATTGCCGCCCCACAACTTGCCGATGTCCGCTTCGCTGTAGCCGCGGGAGATCAGTTCGGCGGTCACGTTGCGTGCCTCGCTGACGTCCTTCCAGCCGTCGATGCCGCCACCGTCGTTGAAGTCGGAGCTGATGCCGACGTGATCGATGCCGATCTTCTTCACCGCGTAATCGATGGCATCGCCCAGGTCCTTGAGGGTGGCTTTGGGCTCTTCGTCGACAATCCCGTAGAGCTGACTGGCGTACTCGCCAAAGCGTTGCTCGGGCCACACGGTGATGATCGGATCGCCGGGCATCAGCGCCATTTCCAGACCTTGCAGCGGTTGCAGGTCGAATTTCGCGCGCAGGGCGTTGAGCTTGTCCTGAGTGTGCTGGCTCAACGGGCGCAGGTAGGTCGGGAAGCCGACAATCTGCACCACGCCGCCGCTGTTCTTGATCAGTTGCATTTCCTGATCGCTGATGTTGCGCGGGATATCCACCAGCCCTCGTGGCGCCGAGTGCGAGGCCACGATCGGTGCGCGGCTCAATTGCGCGACTTGTTCCAGGGCCTTGGTCGACATCTGCGACACGTCGATGATCACCCCCAGGTCGTTGAGCCGGTGCACCGCTTGCTTGCCGATATCGGACAGGCCGCCGAGGGCGTCGCGGGTGTCATTGAAAAACGGCAGCGGCCGCGATGAGTCGGCCCAGTCGTTGTTGCCCACGTAACTGAAGCCGAACATGCGCATGCCACGCGCGGCCCACTTGTCGAGGGCGTTGAGGTCGTTGCCCAGCGGATAGGCGTTGAGCATGCTCATGAAGATCGCGAATTTGCCTTCGCCATGCAGGCGCCGGAAGTCGTCCGGGGTGTAGGCGATCGCCACCTGATTGGGGAAGTCGCGCACCAGCGTGGTGATGATCTTGTAGCGGGTTTCCTGTTCGAAACGTGCTTCCTCGACGAAGCCCGCGGTGGGTCGATGCGGTGCGTTGGCGCCGTTCCAGATTTCCGGCCAGCCGAAGATCGTCAGCGCGGCACCGGAAAGCCGGCCGCGGGCGGCCTTGACCAGGTCGAACTGGCCGCTGCCGTCCTTGTCGGCTTCGTTGCCGGCGGTGCCGAAATCCAGCGGCACGGTGATGTGGCTGTCGAAGGAAAGGATTCGATCCTGCAACTCATCCGCCTGTTTCATGACTTTGGGCGGGTAGCCGGGGTTGTCCTTGAACCAGTGCTCCCAGACCGCAAAGCCGGCGGCGGCGCTGATCGCCAGGGCCAGCGGCAGGCCGATGTAAAGAGCCTTTTTCGAACGTGGTTTTGTCATTGCCATCTCAGTCAGGTTCGCCGTCGAGGTGCAGGCACGAGGGCCTTTGCTATCTGGGTGGAACGACTGGGCGGCCATGGAATTTAGGTGCTCGGAAAAAGATCGCCGCTTGCGCCCGTACGCCGATCCCTTGTTGGAGCTGCCGAAGGCTGCGATCTTTTCCGGCGCCCATAAATTTGCCGGCGTAATAATCGTTCTAGCTTGGATAAAGCCTGCTTCATGGCTGACACAGGTAGGGCAATGACGATTTCTCGACGATGGTTCATGGCGGGTCTGGCACTGACCGGCGCCGCCGTGCCTGCAGCGTATTTTGGGCATCGTGAATGGACGAAGCCGGACCCGACGATCACTCCCGGCGAAGCCTCGTTCGACGTCGCGGATGTGGCGGGTCAGCGTCTGGCCGATGCCCTGCGGGGTGTCTGGCAGATCCGTTTCGAAGGGCGTGATGCGGGCATTGCCGGGTTGCCGAAAGATGACCTGGAAGTCTTCCTCGACATCGCGCACAGGGGGCGCGGGGTGATCGGTTTTCTCGACACCGCCGAACGCCTGCGCTCGCCATTACAGCCGCGCTATCGAGTCCTCGCCGATCTGGCCGATGTCAGCGCCGCACAACTGAGCTGGCGGCTGGTCAGCACCACCGCGGCCGATGGTGCCCCCGACTATGAATTCAGCATGGGCCTGGACGAAGTGTGGGCCGGCTTCGGCAATGCCGGCAGCGGCAGCCTGAGCGGACGCGTATTGAATCTGCAGCGGCCGTTGATGTTGCCGGCCCAGGACAACCGCTTTGTCGCGGTCAAGCGTGTGTTCCCCGAGGCGCGTGAGCGCATTGGTCTCAACCCGACCCTGTTGGCGTGGCTGATTTCCCCTGAACATCGTTTGTTCCACCAGCTCTGGCACGCCTCACGGGACAAGTGGCACACCCTGTCCGAAGAAAAGCGCGGCGCGTTGCGCGGCATCGGCTGGCAGCCCGGTCCTCGGGACAAGGAGCGCGACGCTCGCGGGCCGCGCAAGGATCGCAACGGTTCGGGAATCGATTTTTTCTTCATGCACCGGCACATGCTGGGCACGGCGCGGTCGATGCAGGATCTGCCGTCCTGGCAGCATTTCCCGTTACCGCAGCCGGAGCTGATCCGTGATCGGCAGGGCTTTGCCGCCTATTTCGACAACCACGACGGCACCTCGCTGCCGCCGACCTGGCTGGCCGAAGAGGATGACGAATACTCGCAGTGGGTCAGTGATATCAAGACCGCGGAGACCTACCACAGCAACTTCCTGGTCTGGGAATCGCGTTACCGTGACCCGCGCTATCTGGCGAAGCTGACGTTGGGTCAGTTCGGGTCGGAGGTTGAACTGGGGCTGCACGACTGGCTGCACATGCGCTGGGCCTCGGTGCCGCGCGATCCGTCCAACGGGCATCCGGTTCCGTTTGCCCGCGACCCGGCGGATTTTTCCGCACGCTGGTACGCGGCTGAAAACGATTTTCTCGGCGATCCGTTTTCATCCCACGTCAGCCCGGTGTTCTGGGCGTTCCATGGCTGGATCGACGATCGTCTGGAAGACTGGTTCCGCGCCCACGAGCGGTTTCATCCGGGGGAGGTCTCGCGTATGCAGGTCAATGGCGTGCCGTGGTTCGCGCCGGGGCGCTGGGTCGAGGTCAATGATCCGTGGCTTGGCCCGATCACCCACGGCTGCAGCACAGTGCCGGGGCTGCAGGCTGGCAAGTCGGTGGAAATGGACCCGGAGACCATGAAACTGGCGCTGCGCATCACCTTTGGCGATGACGAGAAAAAACTCTCGGAACTGTTCCGCAAAGTGCCGAAACGGCCGTGGTATGCGCGGCATCTGAAGGCCAAACAGACTCCGGTCTGAGACCGCGTTATCGTTCAATCGCGAGCAGGCTCGCTCCCACAAAGGTTGGTGTTGAGCGCTCGCTTGAGTGCAACACAAATCCTGTAGGAGCGAGCCTGCTCGCGAAAGCGCTGGGTCATGAAAAGATGATTCGCCTGGCATGCCTTGATCGCTGGCTGTGCACGTCCCACGCGATTACCGACTCGGCGTTTGCCAACCCCCGCCAAGCGCCTTGTACAACGCAATGCTCGCCTGCAGTCGCGACAGGCGCAGTTGTACGTTGAGGTCTTGCGCCGCATACAGAGTGCGCTGGGTTTCCAGTACGGTCAGCAGGTCTTCGGCGCCGGCCTGATAGCGGCTTTGGGCGATGTCGAAAGCGGTCTGCGCCTGATTCAGTTCTTCGCTCTGCCATTGTCGCTGCTGGTCGATACCGCGAATGCTGTTTAGGGCTTTTTCCACATCGGCGAAACCATTGATGATCGCGCCGCGATAGTTTTCCAGCAGTTCTTGCTGACGCGCGGTGGCCTTGTCGCGCTCGGCGCTCAGGCGGCCGTTGTTGAAGATCGGTGCAACCAGGCCAGCCGTGAGGTTATAGAACGGGCTGCGCATCAGTTGGTCGAACTGGTTGGCACCCGAGCCGAGTTGAGCGGTGAGAGTCAGGGCTGGCAGCATCGCCGCGCGGGCGACTTTGACGTCGGCCTCGGCCGCCGCCAGTTGCGCTTCGGCGCGGGCGATGTCCGGACGTTGGCTGAGCAGTTCGCTGGGGACGCCGCTGGCAATCTCCGGCCACCGCAGGCGAGCAAAGGATTCCTGGCTGACCGCCACTTGCTGCACCGGTCGGCCGAGCAGGGCGGCCAGGCTGATCAAGGCTTCCTGGGCCTGTTGCTGCACCAGCGGCAATTGCCGTTGCTGCGCGGCCACCAGGCTTTTCTGCTGGGCCAGTGCCAGGGCGGTGGCCGAGCCCGCGTCGTGCCGGGTCTGCACCAGTTTCAGCACGCTTTCAGCGTTGTGCAGATTGAGTTCGGCAATGCGCGCCTGTTCGCGTAACGACAAGGTCTGCGCATAGGTGCTGGCGACCCCGCTGAGCAATGTCAGCTCGACGGTGGCGCGCTCGAATTCGCTAGCCTGCAAAGTGAACTGCGCGCTGTCGCGGGAGGCACGCTTGCCGCCCCAGAAGTCGACTTCGTAGCTGGCGCTCAGGTTGGTGTCGAAATAATCCACGGCTTGATTGCTGCTGTCGGCATCCAGTTGGCTGTAGCCGCTGCCGCGCAGCAGTTTCTGTCGATTGGCGTTGAACGCGGCTTTGACTTCCGGCAGTTGCGAGCCGCCGGCGATCACCGTGCCGGCCTGCGCCTGACGCACTCGGGCGACGGCGGCAGCGAGGTCGAAACTGCCCAGGCGCGCCTGCTCGATCAAACGGTCGAGTTCAGGGCTGCCGAACTGCCTCCACCACTGCGGATCGATGCGTGCGACGCTCGCCGCATGAGGCGATTGCCAGGTGGCAGGCGCTTGCACGCCACTCTCCGGACGCTGAACGGGACTGCCGCAGGCGCTGAGGATCAGGCATACGGTCAACAGGCTGAGGCGCGGTTTCATAGATCGATCATTCACTGGTAAGGGCCGTGACCGGGTCGAGCCGGGCAGCTTTGCGGGCAGGCATGAAGCCGAAGACAACACCGGTCACCAGGGCGCAAGCGAAGGCGCCGAGCACCGCCATCAACGAGAACGCCACGGCCACTTCACTGAGGATCAGCACGCCGCCGACGATCAGCGCCAGGGCGATGCCGGCAATCCCGCCGACCACCGAGAGCATCACCGCCTCGGTGAGGAACTGGCGCAGGATGTCGCGCTGGCGGGCGCCGGTTGCCATGCGGATGCCGATCTCGCGGGTCCGTTCGCGCACGGTCATGAGCATGATGTTCATCACGCCGATGCCGCCGACCAGCAACGAAATCGCGGCAATCGAACCGAGCATCAGCGACAGGGTGTTCTGGGTGCGCGCCTCGGCCTGGATCATCGCGGCGTTGTTGGTCAGTTCGAAATCCTTCTTGCCGTTGTGCAGGCGCAGCATCATGCGTTCGATGGCCTGCTCGGTCTCCTTGACCTTGCGCGCGTCGGCGGCGGCAATCGCCACGTACTCGGGGTTGTAGGTGCCGAACAGCCGAGTGCTGGCGGCGGAGTAGGGCACGGCAATGCGGTCGTCGCTGTCGGAGTCGCCGGAGCTGGCGCCTTTTTCAGCGAGCACGCCGACCACTTGAAACGGCACGTTCTCGATCAGGATGTATTGGCCGATGGGGTTGGCGACGCCCTTGAGCAGCTTGCTCCTGACCTTGTGCCCGATCACCGCCACTGCGGCGCCGGCGGCTTCATCGGCGGCGGTGAAATAGCTGCCCTCGACCACCGGCCAGTTGAATATTTTCGGGAAGTGGGTGTCGTTGCCGCCGACATAACTGTTGTGGTCAAGGTTGCCGAAACGCACCACGGCTTCGGCACCGTTGACCGGCATGATCTGCTTGATCAGCGGCAGGGTCGCGAGCACCGCCAGATCGTCCAGGGTGACAATGCCCTGGGGTGCTCGTGGATGCGGCGAGGCGCCGCTCAGGTAAATGATGTTCGAACCGAACGCGCCCATCTGCGCCATCACCTGGCGCTTGCTGCCTTCGCCGACGGCCAGCATGACCACCACCGACGCCACGCCGATGATGATCCCCAGCAGCGTCAGCGCGGTGCGGAAGCGGTTGATCCACATCACTCGCCATGCCGCGTGCAGGGCGTCGACCAACTCACCTTTCCACGCGCCGGTGGCTTCAGCGCCCTCGGCCAGACGCTTGCGCAGATCCACCGCTTGCAGGGCGCCGGGGTTGGCGCTGCTCTGCGCGTGGGGATTGTCGCGGGCGCTGTCGCTGATGATCAGGCCGTCGCTGATTTCGATGATGCGTTTGGCTCGCGCCGCTACTTCGCGGTCGTGGGTGATCAGGATCACCACGTGGCCCTGCTGGCTCGCCAGTTCGTCGAGCAGCGCCATCACCTCTTTGCCGCTGTGGCTGTCGAGGGCACCGGTGGGTTCGTCGGCGAGAATGATGTGACCGCCGTTCATCAACGCCCGGGCAATCGACACCCGTTGCTGTTGGCCGCCGGACAACTGATGCGGGCGATTGCCGGTGCGCGTAGCCAGACCGAGACGCTCGAGCAGGGCCGCCGCGCGGGCATGACGCTCGGCGGCCGGGGTGCCGGCATAGATCGCCGGCATCTCGACGTTTTCCTGGGCCGAGCCGGACGGAATCAGGTGGTAGCCCTGAAACACAAAACCGAAGGCTTCGCGGCGCAGCCAGGCCAGCTCGTCGCTGTCGAGGCCGGCGACGTTTTCCCCGGCAAAGCGGTACTCGCCGGACGTCGGCCGGTCGAGGCAGCCAAGGATGTTCATCAGGGTCGATTTACCGGAGCCGGACGCGCCGACAATCGCCACGAATTCGCCGGCGTGGATCGACAGGTCGATGCCGCGCAGCACGTGAACCTCGGGCGCGTCGCCGCCGCCGTAGGATTTGCGGATGTCCTGCAGGTCGATCAGAGGCGTTTGCATTCAGCCCCCGTTGCCGTCGGCCGGGCCGATCAACAGGTGATCGCCTTCGTTCAGCCCTTCGACAATCTGCACCTTGAGCCGGTCGCTGATCCCGGTGCGCACTTCGCGCTGCTGAATGTCACCGTTGGCCGCGACCACCTGCGCGGTCTGCAGGTTGGCCGTGGTGCTGCCCTGCAAGGCGGCGACCGGCGCAGTGAGGACATCCTTGGCCTGGTCGGCGACGAAAAACACCTGGGTGGTCATCTCCGCCATCAGCGCGTTGTCGGCGTTATCGACGTCGAGCAGCACGGTGTACAGCACCACCCGCGCACTGCCGCTCTTGCTGGTACTGGCCGGGCTGCCGCCGCCTTGGCTGGTCTGGTCCAGCGGCTTGGGTGGTACCGGCAGGATCTGCCGCACGGTGCTGCTCCAGCGCCGCTGACCGCCGCTGAGGGTGGTGAAATAAGCGCTCATGCCCGGTTTGACGTGGCCGATGTCGGCCTCGGAAACCTCGGCCCACACGGTCATCGGCGACAGTTTGGCGATGCGCAGGATCAACGGCGTCTGCTGCTGGGCGTTAAGGGTCTGGCCTTCGCGGGCGTCGAGGGCAACCACGGTGCCGGCCATCGGCGCGTAGATTCGCGTGTAGCCGAGTTCGGCCTGATCGCTGCGCAGGCTGGCTTCGGCCTGGCGGATCTGCGCCTGGAACATGTCGATGCGCGCCTGGGTGGCTTTCAGTTCGGCGCGCGCGGTCTGTACATCTTCTTCGCGGGTGGCGCCGCCGGCGGCGAGATGCTGCTGACGCTGATACTTCTGCCGCGCCAGTTCATGCTGGGCGCGCTGCTCCTGCAATTGCGCCTTGAGGTTTTCGATGGAGAAGCGCCCGGCGTCGAGTTTGGCCTTTTGCGTGGACGGATCGATTTCCACCAGCAACTGGCCTTCCTTGACCACATCGCCGACTTCCACGTGGATCTTCTGGATCTGCCCGGAGGCCTGCGCCCCGACATCGACATAACGGCGCGGTTGCAGGGTGCCCAGCGCGGTGACGCTGCTTTCGATGTCGCCACGGCTGACTTGCACGGTGGCGAAGCGGTCGCGGCCCGGCGGCAGGATTTGCCACGCGGCGTAGGCCACAACGGGAATCAGACAGAGGACTACGAGCAGGGCGCGTCGGGCGGGGCGGGGACGTTTCATGCAGGGTTCCGGCCAGTGGAATTCGGCCCGTCGTTCGGGGCGCGTGCAAAAGGCGCGCAGCCGCTGAACGCTGTCGCAAGGCACGACAGACACGGGGAGCTGTCCTGTAAACGACGAGCGCGGAGGGGAATTTAAGCGAAGACACAGGATGTTACAGGTATAGAACGGCACTATTTGACGGGCAACGACAAACGCCACTTTAAATCTATATGAGAATTACTATAAATTACGCACCTCAAGTTGCCACTATCTTGCTACCCGTTTTCGGGAGCCGTCGATCAGTGTGCTCAAGGATCGAATCCGCATCGAGGCGGCCGGGAGTCATGTTGGAAAACTACTATCGCGAGCTGGTGTGTTTCCTGAACGCCAAGCTGGGCAACCGTCAGGTCGCCGAAGATGTGGTGCATGACGCTTACGTGCGGGTACTGGAGCGCTCCAGCGACACGCCCATCGAGCAACCCCGGGCCTTTCTTTATCGCACCGCGTTGAATCTGGTGATCGACGATCATCGACGCAACGCCTTGCGCCAGGTCGAGCCGCTGGAAGTGCTCGACAGCGAAGAGCGCTATTTCATCCCGTCACCCCACGGCAGCCTCGATCACGGTCAGCGTCTGGAAATGCTCCAGCGCGCATTGGCGGAACTGCCGCCGCTGTGCCGCGACAGTTTTCTGCTGCGCAAGATCGAAGGCCTGTCGCACCCGCAGATCGCCGAGCACCTGGGCATTTCCAAGGCGCTGGTGGAAAAACACATCGTCAATGCGATGAAGCATTGCCGCCTGCGCATCAAGCAATGGGATGCCCATTGAGCCGGCGTCGTTAAATTTTATTTCACTGTCCTCGTTCCTACTCAACAGACGACCTGCTGTCCTGCTCAAGGGCCGGTCAGGTCACTTAGGCTCTCCTTTCCCCTTGTTGAGGGGTTCATCCAGAGGACACTGGAAATGACTCAGGCAATTGCATCGCCCATCGTTCACGACCTGATCGGCGTCGGTTTCGGCCCTTCGAACCTGGCGCTGGCCATCGCTCTGCAAGAGCGCGGCCCGACCCACGGCGAGCTGGATGTGCTGTTCCTCGACAAGCAGGCCGACTACAGCTGGCACGGCAACACCTTGTCGACCCAGAGCGAGTTGCAGATTTCCTTCCTCAAGGATCTGGTGACCCTGCGCAACCCGACCAGCCCGTACTCGTTCGTCAACTACCTCAAGCACCACGGCCGTCTGGTGGACTTCATCAACCTCGGCACCTTCTACCCGTGCCGCATGGAGTACAACGACTACCTGCGCTGGGTCGCCGGTCAGTTCACCGCGCAGAGCCGCTACGGCGAAGAAGTGCTGACCATCGAGCCGGTGCTGCACAACCATCAGGTTGAAGCACTGCGCGTGATCTCCCGCGACAGTGAAGGCCAGCAGTTTGTCCGCACCGCGCGTTCGGTGGTGGTGAGTGCCGGCGGCACGCCGCGGATTCCTGAAGCGTTCAAGGCGCTGAAGGGTGACAGCCGTGTGTTCCACCACTCGCAGTATCTGTCGCAGATGGCCAAACAGCCGTGCGTGAACAATCAACCGATGAGCATCGCGATCATCGGCGGCGGGCAGAGTGCTGCGGAAGCGTTCATTGATCTCAACGATTCGTTTCCGTCGGTGCAGGTCGACATGATCCTGCGCGGCTCGGCATTGAAGCCGGCGGACGACAGCCCGTTCGTCAACGAAGTGTTCTCGCCGGAGTTCACCGATCTGGTGTTCCAGCAAAACAGCGCCGAGCGTGAGCGTCTGGTCAACGAGTACCACAACACCAACTACTCGGTGGTGGACATCGACCTGATCGAACGCATCTACGGCATCTTCTATCGCCAGAAAGTCTCGGGCATCGCCCGTCACGCGTTCCGCACCCTGACCACCGTCGAGAGCGCCACCGCTACCGAAAATGGTATCGAACTGGCGGTGCGCAACAACGCCACCGGCGAAGTCACTGTGCGCAACTACGACGCGGTGGTGCTGGCCACCGGTTACGAGCGCCAGATGCACCGCAAACTGCTGGCACCGCTGCAAGAGTATCTGGGCGACTTCGAGGTTGATCGCAACTACAAACTGATCACCGACGAACGCTGCAAGGCCGGCCTGTACATGCAGGGCTTTTGCCAGGCCAGCCATGGTCTGAGCGACACGCTGCTGTCGGTGTTGCCGGTGCGCGCGGACGAGATTGCCGGTTCGTTGTATGAGCATGGCAAGAACCGTGGGCATCGTTCGATGGCGGATCTGTTGTTGGCAGCTGCCAGCTGAGCTTTGCGTCGTCTGTAATACCGCTATCGCGAGCAGGCTCACTCCTACAATGTTCTGTGCACGCAGGACAGCTGTAGGAGTGAGCCTGCTCGCGATAGGGCCATCAGACATGCTGAAAATCCGAAACCTGAACCCTTCCTGAACATCCCTGACACACCTCCTTACACGGGTTTACTCTCCAGACATCGAGGCGTAAGCTTCGCGCGTTTTCATCAATAGCGGAGACCCACAGTGGGTACTTGTTCGAGTGACAGTTGTCGGCCGGTCTCGGTAACCGGCAGATTCTCGGCAAGATAACGCGCAGCCTTTCTCTGCCGTTGTCTCGCCGTAAAGCGAGCAGCGGCATCCCGATCATGGTCAGTTGAGACCATGTCCCGACGTCCTTCTCATCGACACTGAAAAAGTGTGGTTTCGACCTTCGGGTCGTCCTCGCAACTCTATCGACACGCCTGTCTTTCCAGACCGGCGCGCCAAGCCTTGCCGTGCCGGTTTTTCCGGTGGACGAGGCGCGGCCGTACCTGCTCGACGGTTTCCCGGCTGACCACAGGGGCAACAGCCATGAAACTTACGCTCAAGGAATTTTTCGCAGGCTTCCTGCGCACACGCCACATCGCCCGGCACTTCCGCCGTCTGGCGCTGCTGGAATCGATCAACGACACCACGGTCAGCCGTGAAGTGCCGCCCACTTTGGCCAATACCCTGGTCGATGCGGCGCATCGCGACAGCGGCGAACTGCTGTCTTCGCTGGGCACCCACACCGACGGCCTGACCGACTTTGAAGTCGACGCACTGCGCGCGCAGTACGGCCTCAATGAAGTCGAACACGAGCAGCCGCTGCCATGGTGGACTCACCTGTGGCACTGCTACAAAAATCCGTTCAACCTGCTGCTGACCCTGTTGGCGCTGATCTCCTGGCTGACCGAAGACCTCAAGGCCGCCACCGTGATTTTCTCGATGGTGCTGCTGTCGACGCTGCTGCGCTTCTGGCAGGAAAGCAAATCCAACCAGGCCGCCGATGCGCTCAAGGCCATGGTCAGCAACACCGCCACGGTGATGCGCCGCGATGAGCCGCGCGTCGAACTGCCGATCAAGCAACTGGTCCCGGGCGACCTGATCGTGCTGTCGGCCGGCGACATGATTCCCGCCGACTGCCGGGTGCTCAGCGCCAAGGACCTGTTCGTCAGCCAGGCGGCGATGACCGGTGAATCGATGCCGGTGGAGAAATTCCCGCGTCAGGCCGACCGTGACACGCGCAATCCGCTGGAGCTGGAGAACATCCTGTTCATGGGCACCAACGTGGTGTCCGGCACGGCGGTGGCGGTGATTCTCACCACCGGCAACAGCACCTATTTCGGCGCGCTGGCGCAACGGGTCGGGGCGACTGACCGGGCCGTGACATCGTTCCAGATGGGCGTGAACAAAGTCAGCTGGCTGCTGATCCGCTTCATGTTCGTCATGGCGCCGCTGGTGCTGTTCATCAACGGGTTCACCAAGGGCGACTGGACCGAAGCGCTGCTGTTCGCACTGTCGATCGCCGTGGGTCTGACCCCGGAAATGCTGCCGATGATCGTCACCTCGACCCTGGCCAAAGGCGCGGTGTTCCTGTCGCGCAAGAAGGTCATCGTCAAGCGCCTGGACGCGATCCAGAACTTCGGCGCGATGGACGTGCTGTGCACCGACAAGACCGGCACCCTGACGCAGGACAAGATCTTCCTCGCCCGCAATGTCGATGTCTGGGGTGACGACTCCGATGACGTGCTGGAAATGGCCTACCTCAACAGCTACTACCAGACCGGACTGAAAAACCTGCTCGACGTGGCGGTGCTGGAACACGTGGAAATCCACCGTGAACTGAAAGTCGGCACGGCGTTTCGCAAGGTCGATGAGATCCCGTTCGACTTCAATCGCCGGCGCATGTCGGTGGTGGTCGAGGGGCGTGGCGAGCCGCATCTGCTGATCTGCAAAGGCGCGGTGGAGGAAGTGTTGGCGGTGTGCAGCCGCGTGCGTCACGGCGACGTCGATGAAGCCTTGAGCGATGAATTGCTGACCCGGATTCGTCAGGTCACCGCAGCATTCAACGCTGAAGGCTTGCGCGTGGTGGCGGTGGCGGCCCGCTCGATGCCCGAAGGTCGCGACACTTACAGCCTGGCGGATGAACAGGAGCTGACGCTGATCGGTTACGTGGCGTTCCTTGATCCACCGAAGGAAAGCACCGCGCCGGCGCTCAAGGCTCTGGCCGAGCATGGTGTGGCGGTCAAAGTGCTGACCGGTGATAACGAGCTGGTGACCGCGAAGATCTGCCGTGAAGTCGGCCTCGCCCAACAGGGCCTGTTGCTGGGCAACGATATCGAGCGCATGAGCGATGCCGAACTGGCGGTGGCGGTGGAAAAAACCAACGTCTTCGCCAAGCTGACGCCGTCGCAAAAGGAGCGCATCGTGCGCATCCTCAAGGGCAACGGGCACGTGGTCGGGTTCATGGGCGACGGCATCAACGACGCCCCGGCGCTGCGCACGGCCGACATCGGTATTTCGGTGGACAGCGCGGTGGACATCGCCAAGGAAGCGGCCGACATCATCCTGCTGGAAAAGAGCCTGATGGTGCTGGAGGAGGGCGTGCTCGAAGGGCGCCGGACCTTCGCCAACATGCTCAAGTACATCAAGATGACCGCCAGCTCCAACTTCGGCAACGTGTTCTCGGTGCTGGTGGCCAGTGCGTTCATTCCGTTTCTGCCGATGCTGCCGATGCACCTGCTGGTGCAGAACCTGCTCTACGACATTTCGCAGATCGCAATTCCGTTCGACAACGTTGATGAGGAGATGCTGAAAAAGCCACAACGCTGGCAGCCGGGTGATGTCGGTCGCTTCATGCTGTTCTTCGGCCCGATCAGTTCGATCTTTGACATCCTGACGTTCGCCTTGATGTGGTATGTATTCGATGCCAACACCCCGGATCACCAGACCCTGTTCCAGTCCGGCTGGTTCGTGGTGGGGCTGCTGACCCAGACGCTGATCGTGCACATGATCCGCACGCCGAAGATTCCGTTCCTGCAAAGCCGTGCAGCCATGCCGCTGTTGGTGATGACCGGGATCATCATGGCCGTCGGGATCTTCCTGCCGATGGGGCCGCTGGCCAACTACTTCAAGCTGCAGGCGCTGCCGTCGCTGTACTTCGTGTTCCTGCCGGTGATCCTGCTGGCGTACATGGCGCTGACCCAGGCGGTGAAAGGCTTCTACATCCGTCGGTTCGGCTGGCAGTAATGCTGCCTCTGTAGGAGTGAGCCTGCTCCGGGCGGCGTTCCGACGATAGCAATCTGTCAGTCAACATTTCAGCGACTGACACAGCGCTATCGTCGGAACGCCGCCCGGAGCAGGCTCACTCCTACAGGGGATTCGGGTGTTTTCAAGGACAAGACTATGCAAGCCATCAACAACCTCAACCTCACGTCACTGCTCGACACCCTGGTCAGCCTCAGCGCGGCGTTCATCCTCGGTGGTCTGATCGGTTTCGAACGTCAGTACCGCCAGCGTACGGCCGGCCTGCGCACCAACGTGCTGGTGGCGGTCGGCGCGGCGATTTTTGTCGACATGGCCAACCGCCTCGGCGGCGCTGAAGGCGCGGTGCGGGTGGTTGCCTACGTGGTCTCCGGCATCGGTTTTCTCGGTGCCGGCGTGATCATGCGCGAAGAGGGCAACGTGCGCGGCCTCAACACCGCCGCCACCCTGTGGACCTCAGCCGCCGTCGGCGCCTGTGCCGGTGCCGACCTGTTGGCCGAAGCGCTGCTCGGCACGCTGTTCATTCTGGCCGCCAACACCTTGCTGCGGCCGATCGTCAACAACATCAACCGCCAGCCACTGGACGTGGTCTCGGCCGAAGTCACCAACATCGTTTACGTGATCGCCCGGCGTTCGCAGCAGAAAGCGGTGTTCGCCTTGCTCGAAGCGGAACTTGAACGCAGCAACTACCCGGCCAGCGACATCGACGTGCATGCCTTCGGCGCCGATGAAATCGAGATCGAAGCGACGCTGGCGACCACCTCGGTGGACGGCGACGAACTGGACGCCCTGGTGGCGCGGATCTCCACGTCGGCGCTGGTGGTGCAGGCGTTCTGGAGCCCGAGCACCACCGAGTAAACTGCGTCTGGTGGCGAGAAATGTCCTACAGCTTGGGGGGAAAGGGCTTACATTTTCAGCGGTGTGCATCACTCATTATTTTCTCCGGAGCAGAGATGCCCGGCGTTCTGATGACTCTGTTCGGCATAACGTTTTAAGCGGTTCAGCCAGGCATGTACCGGTGGCAATTGCCAGCGGTATGGGGGGCTTGAGCTGTAGACGTAAACGCTGGTTTGTCGCTTCAACCGACAAACCGCGGTGCTGACTTGAATGATTCGGGAAGCCAGGCCGCTGGGCCGAATAAATAACTATCCCAAGAGATGCACACCATGAAAAAGCTTGTCGCTGTTACCGCCGCTACCGTTGCCATGAGTCTGGCTTCGTTCGCCAACGCTGCACCCGCTACCGGCAACCCGGGCACCGTGCGTTTTATCGGTGAGATCGTTTCCGGTGCCTGCGGTATCGACGCCAATTCTCTGGATCAAACCGTTTCTCTGGGTCAGGTTCCGTCGAACCGATTCAAGGCGACCGGCGATCGCTCCGACCCGGTCAAGTTCGACATCGTCCTGACCGACTGTGACACCACCACTCAGAAGAACGCCCGCTTTACCTTCAGCGGCGTACAGGACCCATCGGTGCCTGCGCTGTTCGCGACCACCGGTCTGGCGCAGAACGTTGGTATCCGCTTGCAGGCCAGCGCCGGCGAAATGCTCGACAACGGCAAGGAGCAGGTCGCGCCGGTGGTGCTGCAGGACGGCAACAACACCGTGACGTTTGCCGCCATGTACGAAGCCACCGCCGCGTCCGTCACCACCGGTGAAGCGGACAGCGTTGCCAACTTCACCGTTGCCTACAACTGATACGCCCGTATCAGCTGTTTAGAAGAAAGGGGTGAAAGCCCCTTTTTTCTTATTCTCCGAGCACTGTTTAAAGGGTATTGCCCGTGTACTGCCGCACACTTTTCGTGTCTTGCGTGTTGATCTGCTGTGCGCGTTCTGCAAGCGCCGTGGAGTTCAATTCGGAGTTCCTGAATATCGACCGTAAAGACGATATCAGCCTCGGGCAGTTCACCCATGCCCAATACACCGTGCCCGGAAGTTACCTGCTGGACATCACCGTCAACCAGCGCTACTTCGGCACGCGCTCCATCGAATTCAAACCTGGCGACAGCGCGCAGGACAGTTATGCCTGCCTGCCACCCTCGCTGGTGGAGATGTTCGGTCTCAAGCCTGAAGTGTTGAAGACCCTGCCACGCCTGGCCCAAGGGCAATGCGTGGACGTGCGCGCCATCGATAACGCAACCATCAAGTACATCAAAAGTCTGGGCCGGCTCTCGATCAGCCTGCCCCAGGCCAGTTTTGAATATGACGACCCCAATTACATTCCGCCGGCCGCCTGGCGCGACGGGCTGGACGGTGCATTGCTCGACTACCGGGTGATCGCCAACAGCCGCCAGTCCACGGCTTCCGGCGCTTCCGGCAGCGGCCGTTCGTTGCAAAGCTACGGCACCGCCGGATTGAACGTGGACGCCTGGCGGATTCGTGCCGACTATCAGGCCCGCCAGGCGTCCGGCGAGCAGAACAGCGGCATCCATGACAAGGCGTTCCAGTTGAACCGCCTCTATGCCTATCGCGCCTTGCCGGCCATTCGCTCGAAACTCTCGGTGGGTGAGGATTATCTGAATTCCGACGTGTTCGATACCTTCGCCCTGCGTGGCGCCACGTTGAGCAGCGACGACCGTATGCTGCCGCCCAGCCTGCGCGGTTATGCGCCACTGATCAGCGGGCTGGCGCGGACCAACGCGACAGTCACGGTGTCGCAGCAGGGCCGGGTGCTGTATTCGACGACGGTCACCCCCGGCGCCTTCAGCCTCCAGGATTTGAACAGCAGTGCCCAAGGCACGCTGGACGTCACTGTGCGTGAAGAAGACGGCAGCGAGCAGACGTTCACCGTGACCACGGCGGCGGTGCCGTTTCTGTCCCGTGAGGGGGAACTGCGCTACAAAGTCTCGGCCGGTCAGCCACGACTCAACGGCGCCGGTGGCAGCGAGCCGGGGTTCCTTTCCTCGGAAGTGGCCTACGGATTGCCTTGGGACTGGACGGTCTATGGCGGTGTCCTGGCCGCTTCGGACTATATGTCCGACGCCATCGGTCTGGGCAAGGATCTGGGGGTGTTCGGCGCCTTGTCGGCAGACGTCACCACTTCCCGCGCCAAGCTGCGCTGGAGCGGCGAAACGGTGGTGGGCAACTCCTACCGGATCAACTATTCCAAGCATTTCGATGGCATTGGCACCGACCTGCGCTTCCTCGGCTATCGCTTTTCCGACAAGACCTTCACCAACTTTTCGCAGTTCGCCGGTGACCCCGATTCCTACGCCTTGAACTCCGGCAAACAGCGTTACTCGGTGACACTGGCCAAGCAGTTTTCCTGGCTCTCGACGAGCGTTTCCTACGACCACTCCACGTATTGGGACGCGGCGCCGTCCGACCGGTTCGGCCTGTCACTGGCACGCAGTTTTTCCGTGGGCAACGTCAAGAACGTCAACGTCAATCTGTCCGCCTATCAGACGCGCAATGCGCTACAGAGCGATTCGCAGATCTATGTCGGGGTGACGGTGCCACTGGGGGGCAACTCGATGCTGTCGAGCAACGTTCAACGCTCGGGGTCGGCAGCGCCGTCGGGCAACGTCGGCTATAGCCATGACGACGGCGACGGCCTGAATTATCAGGTGTACGGCGGCCTCGGCGACAGCCGTTACGTCAACGCCTATGTCGGCAAACGGGCTTCGACCTACCGGGCCAACGCCTCGGCCACCACCGACGGCAGCACCTACCGCTCGCTGACGGCTGAACTCGACAGTTCGCTGGTCGCCACCCGTTACGGCGTGTCGGCTCACGGCAACGGCTCCAATGGTGATACCCGGCTGCTGGTCTCCACCGATGGCGTGCCGGACGTGGCGTTCACCGGTCAGACCCGCTCCAACCAGGCCGGTTACGCGGTGATGGACGGACTGCCGTCGTTTCAGGCCTACGAGGCGCGGATCAACATGGAGAAGTTGCCCCTGGACACCGAAGTCTCCAACCCGGTCCAGCGCCTGGCGCTCACCGAGGGCGCGATCGGCTATGTCAATTTTTCTACGGCCCGTGGCCACAACGCCTATGTGGCGCTGATGCGCAGCGACGGCAAACCGGTGCCCTTTGGCGCATCGGTACAGGACCGGGTCACGAACAAGGAAGTGGGCATTGTCGGCGAAGCCGGCGTGACCTATCTGCTGGGCGTCAAGGCGCAGGCCGAACTGGTGGCCGTGTGGGCAGACAGCCAGCGTTGCGCCCTTGCCGAGCTGCCTGAAGAGAACGTGGTGACCAACATCGCCAAACCCGTGCAGTGCCTCTGAGCGGGCGCTGAACACTACCCCTTTCCCAGTCTTGCGGAGCACCCTCATGCAGTTTTTTTTGTTTGCCAATACGCGTCATGTGTTCAGTCGTTGCGGCCTCGCGCTTGGCCTGTGTATGCCGTTGCTGGCGAGTGCAGCCGTGGTCCCGGATCGCACCCGCATCGTGTTTGAGGAAAGCGCGCCGTCGGTGAGCGTCACGTTGAGCAACAAAAACACGCAATTGCCCTTTGTCGTGCAGTCGTGGATCGAGAACGAAGCGGGCCAGAAGGTCACGACCCCCTTCATGGTGCTGCCGCCGTTGCAGCGCATCGAGCCCAGTGAAAGCAGCGTACTGCGTATCGTGAAGTTGCCTGAACTGGCGTTGCCCAAAGATCGGGAGTCGGTGTTCTACCTCAACGTGCGTGAAATTCCGCCGAAGACCGAAGCGGTCAATTCGATGCAGATCGCCTTGCAATCGAAAATCAAACTGTTCTACCGCCCGGCAGCGGTCAAGCGCGAGCGGGGCGACGACCTGGCGTTGGGCCTGAAGCTGAAAATCGATCCGGTCGGCAAGCAGTTGCTGGTCGACAACCCGACGCCTTTTCACATCACTGTGGTCGGGCTGCTCGCCGGTGCGGAAAAAACCAGAATGCCGATCGAGACGATCATGATCGCGCCTCGCGGCAGTGCCCGGTTTGCGCTGACCAGCACGGCGTTCACCACGCTGCGGGTGTCGAACATGAATGACTTCGGCGGCCAGACCGACACGCTGTTCAACTGTGCGGCGAATGTCTGCAGCGGTGTCAAACCATGAATCGCCAAGGCGGGCGCTGCCGCCAGTCCCGGCTGGTCAGGCTCTGCCTGGCGGCATTGCTGTTGGTGTTTTCCCAGGCTTCTTGGGCGATGTTTTGCAAATCGCTGGACGATGGCGCTTACCTGAGTGAATACATCGGTCCCGTGTCGGTGCCCGATACGGTGCCGGACGGCACGATCATCTGGCGCTCCAAAACCCACGTGGTCCCGGCCAAGTGCTGGAAGGTCCACGACATTCATTTTCGCGAAGACGATCCGATTTACTTCTACGGAAACCCGGCGGGGCTCAATGCGACGTCCTGGGGCATCGAATTCGGCCTGGTGTACAAGGGCATGACCGCCTGGGACGGTGACTGGAGCGCCAACCCGACACAGGGGGTGAACACCGGCTATATCTCGCGAGGCTGCCCATCGGCGAGCAATGATGCCGAGATGTTGCCGTGCTCGCTGGTTAACCCCAGCGTTGCGTTTCAAGTGGTGATCCGCAAACGTGGGTTGCTGCCGTTACAGCGGCCCTCGCAAGACACCTATGACGTGTTCCAGTTCGACGGCTTGTACGGCCTCAACGGGGGGCCGGGCAACCCGTTTGGCAACTTCCGTTTCCAGCTCAGCGGTTTGCAGAACATTGTCGGTACCGCCTGTACCGTCGATGTAACGGTAACGCCCGAGCCGGGTATCGTCGATTTCGGAGTGATCCAGAAAACCGCCACGGGCCTGTCGCCGCCCAATCCCACACGGCCGTTCAGCCTGGCGCTGGAGAAGAAGTGCAGCAGCGCGATCAACGTCGGTGCAACGTTCGTCACCCCGCAGCAGCAGGGCGATTACACCATTTTGCCCACCGCCGACAGTCAGTTCGGCATTCAGGTCAGAGATGCGCGCAACACCCTCGTGCCGATCAATGAGCCCTTTGCACTGGCCAGTTTTGCCGCAGACGTGAGCCATATCGATGTGCCGTTCAGCGCATCGGTCGTGCCGTTGGGCGACCCCAAGGTCGGACCATTCGAAGCGATCATGGTGGTGCAGATTGTTTACTACTGACGCAACCTGGCCGCAGTAAAAAGCCAGACCGGGTGCTGTCGCTGGGAAATTTCCTACAAGCCGGCCAGACAAGTCCTTCAGGATTCAGCCGTGACGATTGCCAATATGTCTGCTCTCAGGTCGATTAAGCGATGAGTTGATGATGGCCTCCCCACGAATTCTGGTGCTGGAAAATCAAGGTTTCGCGCGCAGCGTATTGGTCACGATGCTCGAGCGTCTGGGCGTGCGCGATGTATTGCAGGCCACTGACGGCGAGCAGGCGATGGTGCAGTTGCACTTGCGCGGCGGTGTTGACATCGTTTTGTGCGACCTGACCGAACGAGGTCTGGATTGCCTTGAATTTCTGCGCTGCGCCAGCCACAGCGGCATGGTGCGCTCCGTGGTGTTGTGCAGCGAATTGCAACCGGAGTTGCATCGCGCCCTGGGTCACATGCCAACGCTTGCAGGTCTGCATCTTCTGGGAATCCTCAACCGGCCGATTCAGTTGCGATCTTTGCGCCGCTTGCTGTTGCGCTACCGACTCGCCCGGGTGGTGCCTGTGCCGACTGTGCCGAGCCAGGAATTGCCCAGTGAAGACGAGGTGCGGCGCGGGCTTGCACTGGGCGAGTTCCGTGCCTGGTTCCAGCCCCAGATCACACTGAGCACCGGCGCGGTGGTCGGGGTCGAAGCGCTGGCACGCTGGGAGCATCCGGCGCGGGGCGTATTGTTGCCGAGTGACTTTCTGGCGGCGGTGTTGGCCTACGATCTGATCGATCAGATGTTCAAACACCTGCTGGAGCAGGGGCTGAGCCTGATGGGTATCCTGCGCCGGCAAGGCGTGAGCCTGACCCTGGCGCTCAATCTGCATGCTTCGCAACTGGCCGGTCATGAACTGATCGAGCACATCAGACGATCCCTGGAACGACATTCTTTCAAGGGCTCGGCACTGGTATTCGAATTGGCGGAAAACGGTTTGCTCGATAGCGCACCGGCCATCCATGAAAACCTGCTGCGTCTGAGACTGTTGGGCTGCGGCCTGGCGGTGGATGATTTCGGCGTGGGCTTTTCATCGCTCAAGTTGCTGTGTCAGCTACCGTTCAATCAAATCAAGCTGGATGGCCGATTCGTCCAGCGATTGGGGCATCCGCGCAATCGCTCCATGGTCACCTGCACACGGGTGTTGGCGCAGTCGCTGGACATGCGCCTGGTGATCGAAGGCGTCAGCAGCCTGAAGATCCGTGACCGGGTGCTCGCACTGGGGTGTGAAACCGGCCAGGGTTACTACCTGGCGCGACCCATGAGCGGGCATGATTTGCTGCAATGGCTGGCGATGCCCGGCAGCGCTGGCTGAATGCGTCAGGTTTGCCTCATACCCTTTTAGAAATTCCCTACACTTCAGTCGCGCTCGTGTATTTTTGCTGCACGGATGGACTGGCTTGTTGTTCCATTCTTATTCATGGCATTGACGATGTCGGTTGCCGGCGTGTTCTCCAGAGGTTTTTATGCTCAAAGCGATAGTTGTGGACGATCATCCGTTCATTCGCTCCTCGGTCAAAATGCTGCTGAAACAAGAACACTTCGAGGTCGTGGCGGAGGCCGACAATGGCGCAGATGCTGTGCAACTGGCCCGTGAACACGCCCCGGACCTGATCATTCTGGACATCGCCATGCCCAAGCTTGACGGGCTGGAGGTGATTTCGCGGATCAGTGCGCTGGGGCTGTCCAGCAAGATCCTGGTGCTGACCTCGCAATCGGCGCTGTTCTACTCCATGCGTTGCATGAAGGCTGGCGCGGCGGGCTATATCTCCAAAACCAATGACCTGGATGAGTTGATCAAGGCCATCAAGGCGGTGATGGACGGCTACACGTTCTTCCCTAACCTGGCCACCAGTTCGGTGCGGCGCAGCGATGTCGATGCCACGGATCTGGAACTGATCCAGAGCCTGTCCGATCGCGAGTTGACGATTCTGCAGCAGTTGTCCAATGGCCTGAGCAACAAGGAAATCGGTGACGCGATGCTGTTGAGCAACAAGACCGTCAGCACTTATAAGGCCCGCCTGATCGAGAAGCTCAAGGTCAAATCGGTGGTCTACCTTGCCGATTTCGCCAAACGCAACAACCTGGTCTAGATGAATACTCTTGTCAAAAAGCTCTTGGCGGGCCTGGTGTTGTGCGGCACCTGGCTGGCGGCCAGTGTCTGCACGGCAGCGCCTGAAACATTGCATGTGTTGGGGCGCTCGATCGTCGACGAATACTCGGTTGCCCTCGATGAAGCCGACTGGGCCTGGCTACGGCATCGCCCCACCTTGTTGCTCGGCGCCTCGGCACCCGACTACGCGCCGTTTGCGATCACCAGCAACGGCAACGACTACGAGGGGCTGACGGCCGACTATGCGCAACTGATCGCGCAACTGCTGCACGTCAACATTGAAGTCCGCCGTTTTGATTCGCGCGCGCAGGTTCTGGCGGCGCTCAAGAGCGGCCAGATCGACATGCTCGGGACGGCGAACGGCTATGAGGCGACTGACCCCGATTTATCGATGTCCACGTCTTACGCCGATGATCAACCGACGCTGGTGACGCGCATTGGCGATAAACAGAACCTGCCTGTGGATCTGGCCGGCAAGCGGGTCGCGATGCTTTACCACTATCTGCCGCCCGACGCGGTGCAGACGTTCTACCCCCATGCCAGCATCCAGTTGTATCCATCGACCCTGAGCGCCATCGGCGCGGTGGCGTTCGGTCAGGCAGACGTCTATCTGGGGGACTCGATCAGCTCCAATTACCTGATCAGCAAGAATTACCTGAACAACGTTCAGCTCAGCGACTTTTCCCGCATGGAGGTGCAACCCTTCGCGTTTGCGGTGAGTCGCGGCAATGACCGCCTGTTGCGCATCCTCAATGCGGCACTGAGCAGTATTCCCACCAGCGAGCGCATGGGCATTCTGCGCCGCTGGAGTGCCGGCGGGGCGACCATGCCCGGGCGCCAGACCCTGCATTTCAGTGTCAGCGAGCAGCGCTGGCTGGATCGTCATCCACGGATCAGCGTGGCGATCAACGAGAATTTTCTGCCGCTGACTTACTTCGACGACGATGGCAACTTTCGCGGACTCAGTGCCGACGTACTGGCGAAAATCAGCCTGCGCACCGGCCTGAAATTCGACGTGCAACGGGCTGAGTCGGTCAGCCAACTGGTCGACCAGGTGAGCAGCGGCAAAGCGGACATGCTCGCGGCGTTTACCCCGAGTGCCGAGCGTGAAAGCGAGTTGCGTTTCACCCGGCCTTACCTGACCACGCCGTTCGTGCTGGTCACCACCACTGACGGGTCCGCCCCGCAAACCCTGGATCAGATGGCCGGTAAACGCCTGGCGTTGATTCGCGGCAACGTGTTGCACGAATACCTGGTGGAGCAGTATCCCCGGGTGCAACTGGTGACGGCGCAAAACGCCGCCGACGCGATGAGCATGGTGGCTTCGGGCAAGGTCGACGGCGCGATCAATTCGCTGATCAATGCCCGCTATCTGATCTCTCGTCAGTATCGCGGCCAGTTGCAGGTCAGCAGCACCGTGGGGACCCAGCCGGCGCGCATCGCCTTGGCGACCAATCGCGGCGCACTGGAGTTGTATTCGATTCTCGACAAGGCGCTGCTGAGCATTTCCCCGGAAGAAATGGATGAACTGACCAACCGCTGGCGTGCCGAGGTGGTCGTCGACAGCAGCTACTGGCTGCGGCATCGCAGCGCGATCATTCAAGGGTTTGTCATCGCCGGTGTGTTGCTGCTGGTGGCGCTGGGCTGGATTGCCTACCTGCGCATGCTGATACGCAAGCGGCGCCAGGCCGAGCTGGCCCTCAACGATCAGATGGAGTTCATGCGGGTGTTGATTGATGGCACGCCGCATCCGATTTACGTGCGCGATCGCGAGGGGCGACTGGTGACCTGCAACAGCGGTTACCTGCAAGTGTTTGGTGTCGAGCGCGATGCGGTGGTGGGCAAGACCGTGACTGACGGCGTGCTGAGCAATGCCGCCGAGGCTCGGGGTTATGCCGAGGACTACCGGCAGGTCATGCAGTCGGGCGTTGCGCGAATCGAAGATCGCCAGCTCAGCCTGGCGGACGGTCGGGTGCTGACCATTTATCACTGGATGCTGCCGTACCGAGGCAGTCATGGCGAAGTCAGCGGCATGATTTCCGGCTGGATCGATGTCAGTGAGCGTCAGCAACTGTTGCAGCAATTGCGCGTTGCCAAGGACGGCGCCGACGATGCCAACCGGGCCAAGACCACGTTCCTGGCGACCATGAGTCATGAGATCCGCACGCCGATGAATGCGGTGATCGGCATGCTTGAGTTGGCGATGAAGAAAGCCGACCAAGGGGTGCTGGATCGCTTTGCCATCGAAGTGGCCTCGGGGGCGGCACGGGGCCTGCTGGACCTTATCGGGGATATCCTCGACATCGCGCGGATCGAATCCGGGCGGCTTTCATTGGCCCCGGAACGCGCCAACCTGCGCGAGCTGATCGAGTCGGTGGTACGGATATTCGAAGGGCTGGCGCGGCAGAAACACTTGCGCCTGCAACTGGATCTGGATGCGCTGGTCAACGCTGATGTGCTAATCGACCCGCTGCGTTTCAAGCAGGTGTTGTCGAACCTGTTGAGCAATGCGATCAAGTTCACCGACGCGGGGCAGGTCCGCGTGCAGGTGCGCGTCGATCAAGCGCAGGGCGAGCGAATGCTGGTGTGCCTGCGCGTGGAGGACAGCGGGCGTGGGATCTGCGCCGAAGACCAGCAGCGCCTGTTCACGCCGTTCACGCAGGCGGCCAATCAAGGACCGTCGCCACAGGGTGGTTCCGGCCTGGGGCTGGTGATCAGCCGCACCCTGTGCGAAATGATGGGCGGCTCGCTGACGATGTCCAGCGAGCCAGGCCAGGGCACGCAGATTGAGGTGCGCCTGAGCCTGCCGATCCTGCCGCCGCAGGCACGCGTGGCGGTGGCCGAAGTGGAGCCGGTGATGGTCAGCCAAGCGCTGAATATTCTGGTGATCGACGACTATCCGGCCAACCGTTTGCTGTTATCTCAGCAACTGAGTTATCTGGGCCACCGGGTGACGGACGCCGAGGATGGCGCCCATGGTCTGCGGGCCTGGCGCAGTGAGTCGTTCGATGTGGTGATCACCGATTGCAACATGCCGATCATGAACGGTTACGAACTGGCGCGGGCGATCCGTGACGAGGAGGCAGCGCGTGGACTGCCGCGCAGCCTGGTGCTGGGTTTTACCGCTAACGCACTGGCTGAAGAGAAGGAGCGCTGCGCGCAGGCCGGCATGGATGATTGTCTGTTCAAACCGATCAGCCTCAAGGACCTGAACGCGCGTCTGGCGTCGGTCGAGCCACAATCGCGGCCTGAACTGGAAGGCGATGATGCCAGCCTCGCCGAGAGCAGCGCTGACTTCGACCTGAGCAGCCTGGAGCAGTTGACCCGTGGTGATCCGGCGTCGATCAAGAGTCTGCTGACGGACTTGGCCACCAGCAACGAAGAGGACATGGCCAAGCTCATGCGCCTGTTCACTCTGCATGATGTGTCCGGGCTGGCTGACCTCGCGCATCGGGTCAAGGGCGGTGCGCGGATCATCAAGGCGAAGTCGTTGATTCAGGCGTGCGAGTTGCTGGAAGTCGCCTGCGAAGGTTCTGATTCGGGCGCATTGACCGAGGCGGTCGATGCCTTGCAGCAGGCCATGGAGCATTTGGCCGCCCAGTTGCAACCGTACCTGGCGGACTGAACGTCGACGCGCGGATCTTTTGGGTTTTGCACGGCAAACTTGCGAATTTTCCTACATTCGCCACTGAGCCTGCCTCGTTAACGTGCTGATGTCTCAGCGAAAGGCTGATTCAGAAAACCGGCGACCTCCACGACCTTCAGCGCAACGCTGAGCGTCATCCGGGGCGCCGCACGTAACGGGCAGGCGTCATCCATCCCCGGCATTGCCGACGCCTCAGCCCTCCGTGTTTACCTCACCTTTTATCGTTTTGGAGCAGTTGATGACCCTTCAACGTATGGCTTCCCGTGTGCGACTGTCGCTCAGCGGGCTGGTTGTAGCGGCGGCCTTGAGTGCCTGTGCCAGTGCGCCGGTTCCCGAGCAGCAGATCACCCTGTCCAGGGATGCCGTCAATCGCGCGGTGTCTGCCGAAGCAACGCAATACGCACCACTGGAAATGAAAGCCGCTCAGGACAAGATGTTTCTGATGGAACGCGCCATGGGGGAACGTGATTACGTTCAGGCGCGAACCCTGGCCGAACAGATCGAAGCCGACGCCAACCTCGCCGAACGCAAGGCGCGGGCGGTCAAGTGGCAGAAACAACTGGTCGATGCGCGCAGCGGCATTCAGGTGCTCAAGCAGGAAATGCTGCAAGACCCGGCCACCGGTTTCAACCCGCCCGCCAGCGCTCAATAAGGAACGATTCATGTCGAATTTCAAATTACTGCCCGTCGTTTCGCTGTGCGCGCTGGTGCTCGCCGGCTGCGCCACACCGCCGGAAAACCCGCAATTGCTACAAGCCCGCGCACAGTTCGCGGCGCTGCAACACAAGCCGGAATCGAACACCCTGGCGGCCATCGAAACCCGTGAGGCGTTCATCGCCCTGAACAAGGCCGATCAGGCCTCGCTCAAGGATCGCAAGGCGCCGGATGTCGAGCAGTTGACCTATCTGGCGAGCCAGAAAATCGCCGTCGCCGAGCAGACCATCGCCATGCGTCAGGCCGAAGCCGGCCTGAAGAAGATCGATGCCGAACGCACGCAGGTGCAACTGGACGTGCGTACGCAACAGCTCAAGGCCTTGCAGGCCATGAAGGCGCAGAAGACCGAGCGCGGCGAAGTGGTGACCTTCGGTGACGTGCTGTTCGACACCGGCAAGGCTGATCTGAAGCACGGCAGCCAGCGCAACTTCGAGCAGTTGGCGCAGTACCTGACCGCCAACCCGGAACGCCAAGTGCGGATCGAAGGCTTCACCGATGACGTGGGCAGCGATGACTTCAATCAGCGTCTGTCGGAGCGGCGTGCCGATGCGGTGGCGTTCGCGCTCAAGCGCATGGGCATCAGCGCTGATCGTCTGATCACCAAGGGCTACGGCAAGCAATTTCCGATTGCCGACAACGGCAGTTCCCACGCGCGTCAGCTCAATCGTCGGGTGGAGGTGATTATCTCCTACGGCTCGTCGGTAGTCGGATCACGTAACTGATGTCAGATAAGCGAGCCTGCAACGGGCTCGCTTGCTTCAGGGACATCGGGCGGTCAAGCCCTTTGGATTCTCTTGGGAAATTTCCTACAAGCAAAGGGAATTTTCCTACTCAGAAAAGCTTCCCACCTCTCTAAATTGCTGACCTCTGCGAGTAGGAACTGTCGATCACCGTGGTTCTGACTCTGTCCGAAAAATTCCGGTGCCTGAAAGGGCACACCAGAGGTCATTGCTCATGAAAGCCTTCGCCCCCTCGTTTCAACGCACGCCCATTGCTGTCGCAATGGCTTTTCTGCTGCCCTTGCATGCCAGCGCTTATACCGCCGCGGTCAACAGCGGTGCGGTGGTCTATGACGAGAGTGTCGGCACCGGGCTGCAATCGATCGGCACCAACGGCACGGCGTATCGTACGACCGTGAGCGGCAGTGGCCAGCAAAGTGTGTTTCTGAATGGCGTGAGCTACGACACCCTGGTCGAGGGTGCGACGCAGAATATCGCCAGCGGCGTCAGCCATGGCACCGTGGTCAACAACGGCGGTACGCAACTGGTCGGTACCAATGGCATTGCCAATGACACCGTACTCAACGCCAGTCAGCAGACGGTCACCCGCTCTACGGCCAATCGCACCGTGATCAACGCCGGTAGCGTGCAGACCCTGGATGTCATGGCCATTGCCAATGACACGCAGGTCGGCAATAACGGCGTGCAGAACCTGATCAACATGGCCGTCGCCAACGGCAGCGTGATCGAAGCCGGCGGCGAACAGACGCTGCGCCAAGGTCTGTTGGGTGGTGCGGTGGCCAATGACACTCAGGTTCAGGGCGGCACCCAGAGTGTCTACGACACCGGCACGGCCAACCGCAGCAAGGTGAGTAACGGCGGCCAGATCAATCTGTACCGCGGCGCGCAGGCCAACAGCGTGGTTGCGGAGGCCGGGGGGACGGTCAATGTCATGGACAACGGCGTGAAAACCGTGGACTCGCTGACCCTCAACGGCGGTCGTCTGGCCTTTGTGCCGAGCACTGATGGCAGTTTCAAGACCTTCACGGTCAACGCCTTGTCCGGCAGCGGCAGCATTCTGATGAACACCGATATCGCCAGTCAGCATGATGATTTGCTGGTGGTGCAGGGCGCTGGTCTGGCCAGTGGCGACCACACGTTGATCGTCGGCGATTCGGGCCGCGAACCGACCTCGGCGGACGGGCGTCTGCTGCTGGTGGACACCAATGGCGGCAGCGCGAAGTTCGGCCTCTATGGCGGGCATGTCGATGCCGGTGCGTTCCGTTACACCTTGCAGCAGCAAGGCAATGACTGGGTGCTGGCCAGTGCCGGGAGCATTCCTGTGGAGCCGGTCACGCCCGTAGACCCGGAAAAACCGGTTGACCCAGTGACGCCCGTAGACCCCGGCAAACCGGTAGATCCGGTAACGCCTGTTGATCCCGGCAAGCCAGTGGACCCGGTAACGCCCGTCGATCCGGTGAAGCCGGTGGATCCGGTAACCCCGCCGCGTCCAGTGGATCCGGGGCCGGAGCATCTGTCCAAAGGCAGCAACGCCGCGATTGCCGCACACACCGCCGGGGCCGGCCTGTGGAGTGCGCAAATGAACGCACTGGTCAAACGCCTGGGCGAGTTGCGCATGGGCCAGGATGACGGCGGCATCTGGACCCGCGCCATCGGCAAGCGACTCGATGTCAGCGAGCACTCCAGCCGTGCCTACCGTCAGGACATCAGCGGCCTGGAATTGGGTGCCGACAAGGCATTCGCCCTCGACAGCGGTAAAGTCTACGTCGGCGGCATGCTCGGCACGGCCCGTTCGGACATGGACTTCGGCGAGGGCGCGTCCGGCGCAATCGACAGTCGGATGTTCGGCATTTACGCCACCTACCTGAACGACAACGGCATCTATGTCGACAGCGTGTTGAAGTACAGCCGCTTCGACAACGACATCAAGACCCCGAGCAATCTGGGGGAGTCGGTCAAAGCGTCCTACAACACCAACGGCATCGGTGCAGACATCGAGGTGGGCAAACGGATTGCGCTGAAGGACGGCTGGTTCGTCGAGCCACAAGTCGAGATCACCGCCACCCGCGTCCAGGGCGCGAGCTACACCGCCAGCAACGGGCTGCGGGTCAAGTCCGATGACCTCGATTCGCTGCAAAGCCGCGTCGGCTCGTTGTTTGGTCGCAGCCTGGAACTGAGCAACGGCATGAAAGCCCAGCCCTACGTCAAAGCCTCTTACGTTACCGAGCATGCGGGCGGCAGCAAGGTGCGGGTCAATGGCAACACGTTCGATGCCGAACTGCCGGGCAACCGCATCGAGCTGGGTTTTGGTGGCGTGTTGCAGGTCAGCGAGAAGAGCAAGATTTCCCTGGATGCCGAATACGCCAAAGGCAATGACATCGAGCAGCCTTTCGGTGTGACGCTGGGCTATCGCTACCTCTGGTAAGAAAAATCGCCGCACTGGGTCAGACCTGTGCGGCGATCTTGACGGTTTTCCAGAGATTTCTGCCTGTTTTTAGGACTTGTCCTACATAGATCCTCATGGGTTCTGGTTAGCGTGTTCAGCACATTTCCCACACCGTTAATTTCCATGTCCTACAAATGCAGGCGAATCGTGATCGTCGAAGAGCAGCCCGCTCTGCAGTCCCGAATTGCTCGAGTCTGTCACGAGCTGGGCTATCGCAATCTCACGCCGATTGGTTCGTTTCGTGAACTGCTGGCGTTGACGCATTACGCCCATGACCCGTTCGAGCAATACGACCTGATGATCATCAATGGCGAACTGATTGCCGCCGCGGGAATTGATCCGGTGCGGTTGTTTCAGGGCAGTCCACAGATCCGCCATGGCGTGATCCACGATGCCCAACGTGGTCAGCTCCGCGCCGAGACGATATTCGCGACTGGGCGACGGCAGCTGTTGATGCTGCGTACACCGGATCGCCAGAGCCTTGGCGCTGTGCTGGAGCAACTCGATGTTTAGGAAATTTCCCACGCAGCTTCAGACCTTTCCTCGGGAGTTAAACGCTCAGGCAGCGGACACTCACAGGCCTTTCAACCACAACGAGCCCACCACCATGAGCAACCCGCCGCTTCGTATCCTGGTGCTTGAAGATCACCCGTTCCAGCGTTCGGTGGCGGTGAGCATGCTGCAGAGTCTGGGGCGCCACCAGGTGTTCGAAGCCAGTGACGGGGCGCAGGCGTTGGCCCTGCTCGACGAGGTCGGCACGGTCGACATCGCCCTGTGCGACCTGCAGATGGACGGCATGGATGGCCTGGAATTTCTGCAGCGGGTAGGCGCGTCGGGGCAAGTGAAGGCGGTGATCATCTGCAGTTCGTTGTCGGCGGATCTGCGCCGCGCGGTGCATCAGATGGTGACGCTGCTCGGCCTGGACCTGTTGGGCGATGTCGGCAAACCGATGCATGCGCAGATGTTGGCGGAGTTGTTGGGCAAGTTCATTGACCGCCCGAGCGTTGCCGATTGTCCGCGCGGAACCGTGGCGCTGGCCAGCGAAGGTGCTGTGCGCCAGGCCTTGGCCGAGCAGCAACTGCACGCCTGGTATCAACCCAAGTTCAACCTGCACACCGGTGAAGTCTGCGGTGTCGAGGTGCTTTGTCGCTGGCTGCATCCGACCCGAGGCATTATTACCCCGGCGCAGTTCATGCCGGTGCTGGAACGCTGTGGCTTGCTCGACGATTTGCTGTTTTCCCAGCTGGAGCAGGCATTGAACCTGCACCAGCGCGCCCGGACCCAGGGCTTTGCGCTGAACATGGCGTTCAATCTGCAAACCGTGCAATTGGCTAATCCGGAGCTGGCCAACAGTCTGAAAACCACGCTGGCGCGGCATGCCGTGACAGGTTCGAACCTGACCTTCGAACTGACCGAAAGCGGCTTGCTGGAAGCGCCGGCCACCAGCCTTGAGACGCTGGTGCGGTTGCGCATGATGGGCTGTCGCTTGTCCATCGATGACTTCGGTGCCGGGTTCTCCTCGTTGCAGCGCCTGTGCCAGTTGCCGTTCAACGAAATCAAGCTCGACGCTGAATTCATTCGCAGCCTTGAGCACGAGCCACGTTGCCGGGCGGCGATCAGCAGCACCTTGGCGCTGGGCGAAACCCTGGGCATGGCGGTGGTGATCGAAGGCATCGAAACCGACGCGCAGCGCCGCGAACTGCTGGCGCTGGGCTGCACCCTGGGGCAGGGCTACTGGTATGCGCGACCGATGGCCGGGGGCGACTTGTTGCACTGGCTGCAGCAACGCGGTCACGCCCTGCGCTCAGATGAATAACCGGTTTTTTAAGAAACGTCCTACAGAGCGCGCCCGTTGTCTTGCGTACGCTGGCCGCACTCTGCAACCACCACTTTCGGGAGATCGACAATGATCGACAAAACCTTGCGCATCCTGATTGCCGACTCGCAGCATTTTCACCGGATGAAAATCGAGCGCCTGTTTAATGGCCTTGGGTACTACCGCGTTGCTCCGGTACAGAGCCTGCTGGAGTTGCTGACGCTGGTGGAATACGGCTGCGAGCCGTTCGATGCCGTGGTCATCAACGCCGAACTGGCGGCGGGTTCGCTGGATCTGCTCGGGTTTTTCCTGAACAACCCGCATGTGCGTTACGCCCTGATCTACAACGAGCCCTCGGCTCCGCTGCAGAAGGCGCCCGGGTTTGCGCAGGAGAACGCGCAGGTCAGTCATGCCGCACTGCCCAATGCGGCAATCATCGAGCAATTGATGGCGCTGGTTGACGTGCGCACCGAGCCCGCGTGCCAGCGCTGGAGCCAGGTTCCGGTCCTGCAACGTCGCGCTTGAGCACAAATAGTCGGTTGCTGCAACTGTCAGACCTGACAGGTAGATTCGTCACCAGACCCGTGCAACAGTCTTTGGCGCAGCCCTTGTATCCGCTACCGGCGGCAACAGGGTGCGGTCGTCATGCCTTTGCATCGGGAGTGGTCATGAAGTCAGCGTTGATCGTCGATGATCATCCAGTGGTGCGTGCTGCCGTCAAGCTCGTGTTGCAAGCCGAGGGCTTCAAGCAGATTCACGAGGCATCGGACGGCAACGAAGTGGTGCAGATGATTCGCCAGTACAAGCCGAAACTGCTGGTGCTCGACCTGAGTTTGCCGGTTTTCGACGGTCTGGAGGTGATGAACCGGATCAGGGCCAATCATCTTGACTGCCGGATTCTGGTGTTCACCTCGTACGAGCCGCTGTATTACCAGGATCGTTGCCTGCGGGCTGGCGCACGGGCTTATGTAGCCAAAACCAATAAGCTCAAACAACTGCACCACGCCATTCAGGCGGTCATGTCGGGACACACTTATTTCGCTTCGCTGGCGAGCGGTGCCGGGGCCCTGAAGCCGGTGCTCGCCAATGAGAAGCAGATGATCGATCAATTGTCCGATCGCGAGTTGAGCATCTTCGTGCAACTGGCGCTTGGCAAACTGAACAAGGTGATTGCCGCCGACATGCACCTGAGCCACAAGACCGTCAGTACCTATAAAACCCGCCTGATGACCAAGCTCGCCGTGAAATCAGCGGTGCACTTGCGCGATTTCGCCAAGCGTAATCACTTGATCTGAGAAATGACGCATGAGCCACTGGCGCTGGATCCTGGTCTTGTTGTTGAGCGCTGTGCTGCCTTGTTGGGCCAGCGAGACACCGCAGGTGCTCGACGTTTTGACCCGTACCCGCCTGGAAAATGTCCAGGTGCGGCTGGATGAACAGGATCGACAGTGGCTGCGCGAACACCCGGTGCTGTACATGGGCATTTCCGGTCCCGATTACCCGCCGTTCGAGATCACGCGCAACCATCAGGACCTGGAAGGACTGACCGCCGATTACGCCGATATGCTCGCGCAAGTGCTGGGCATCAGGATCGAAGTGCGGCGCTATGCCCAGCGCGATGTGCTGATAAAAGCGCTCAGGCGCGGTGACGTGGATCTGCTGGGCACCTCCAACAACTTTGAAATTGCCGAGCCCGATCTGGTCCTGTCGCGCGCGTATGCCGAGGATCAGCCGATGCTGGCCACACGGCTCGACGACACATTACCCTCGGACATGGCGGGCAAGCGCATTGCCATGGTCGAGGATTACCTGCCGCTGGCAAGCGTGCAGGCGTTCTATCCCAAAGCCACGGTGCAACGCTATGCATCGGCCATGGACGCGCTCGGCGCCGTGGCGTTCGGTGCCGACGATGTTTACCTGGGCGACTACATCAGCGCCAATTACCTGATCAACACCAATTATCGCAACGACCTGCAACTGCTTGGGCCGTCAGGCCTGGACGCCAACCCGTTCGGCTTTGCATTACTGCGCCGCGACTCGAGCATGAAGCGCATTGTCGACAAGGCGCTGTTGGCGATTCCCATGGAACGCCGACTGATGATCGAGCAACGCTGGAGCGTCGGCCCTGCGGAAGTCAGCGCGCAGGCGCACGTGCAACTGAGTGTCGGGGAACAGCGCTGGCTGGATGAGCATCCGGTGATCCGGGTGGGGGCCATCGAGGATTTCGCACCTTTGACTTTCTTCGACGCCGACGGGCGTTTCCGAGGGCTCGCGGCGCAATTGTTGAGCCTGATCGGGCAGCGCAGCGGGCTGAAATTCGAGATCGTGCGTGGTCGTTCACTGGATCGGCAGATCGAGCAGCTCAAGGCCGGGGAACTCGATCTGTTGCCTGTGGTGACGCCCAGCCGCGAGCGCGAACTCGAGCTGCGCTTTACCCGCGCCTACCTGAACAATCCGTTTGTGCTGATCAGCGCGACGACGGCGCAGAGCCCACGCAGCCTTGATGATCTGGCGGGCAAGCGTGTGGCGATTTATCGCGGACATCCGTTGCGTGATTTCCTGCTCGAGCGTGTCCCGCTTATCCGGCTGGTGGACACCCAAGGACCGGCCGACGGCATGGCGCTGATCGCGAACGGCCAGGCGGATGCGACCATCAGTTCGTTGCTGGTCGCCCGCTACCTGATCGCCCGTCAGTACCGCGAGCGTCTGCACATCACCACCACCGTGGGCGATCAACCGGCGCGTATCGCTTTCGCCACGGCACCGCAGGCCGCGGCATTGCACACGATCATGAACAAGGCGCTGCTGAGCATTGCGCCGCAGGAAATGGACGAGTTGATCGAGCGCTGGAGCCACGACGTCGTACCAGAGGACAGTTACTGGCTGCGCCATCGGCGAGAAATCCTGCAGGGCTTCGCTGCTGCTGGCGGGCTGTTGTTACTGGCGTTGGCCTGGATTGGCTTTCAGCGTTGGCAGATTCGCCAGCGCCAGCAATGGCTGCGGCAACTGCAGGAGGCCAAGCAGGCCGCCGATGATGCCAATCGGGCGAAAACCACGTTTCTGGCGACCATGAGTCATGAGATCCGCACGCCGATGAATGCCCTGATCGGCATGCTCGAACTGGCCCTCAAGCGCGCCGACGAAGGCGTGACCGACCGACTGGCGATTCAGGTGGCGTCCGGTGCCGGCCAGCAGTTGCTGGCGCTGATCGGCGATATTCTTGACATTGCGCGCATCGAATCGGGGCATCTGTCACTGGCACCGGAGCGGGCCAATCTGCGCGATCTGGTGCTGTCGGTGTGTCGGGTGTTCGAAGGCCTGGCGCGCCAGAAGCAGCTGCTGTGGCAGATCGAACTCGACCCCCACAGCGCGATTGACGTGCTGATCGACCCGACACGCTTCAAGCAAGTGTTGTCGAATCTGCTGAGTAACGCGATCAAGTTCACCGAGGCGGGCGCAGTCAGTCTGCGCCTGCGGGTCAGCGCGGTGACGGGCGAGCGGCTGGCCGTGAACGTGTCGATCGAGGACAGCGGTATCGGCATCAGCGCCGAAGACCGGCAGCGCTTGTTCAACCCGTTCGTGCAGGCGGGCAACAATCCCCATTCGGTGCGCAGCGGTTCCGGCCTCGGTCTGGTGATCAGCCGCAGCCTGTGCGAAATGATGGGCGGGACCTTGCAACTCGACAGCGAGCCGGGCCGTGGTACGCGGGTAGACATCCGTCTCGAATTGCCGCTGCTGGCACCCCTCGCGCAGCCAGAGGCTGCATCCGAGCCAACGCTCAGCGCCGCGTGCTCATTGAACGTGCTGGTGGTCGACGATCATCCGGTCAACCGTCTGTTGCTGTGTTGGCAACTGAGTGAACTCGGGCACCGCACCGTCGACACCGAGGACGGCAGGCAGGCGCTGGACCTGTGGCGCGCGCAGTCATTCGATGTGCTGATTACCGACTGCAACATGCCACGGCTCGATGGCTATGAACTGACCCGGTTGATCCGTGAAGAAGAGGCCGTGTCCGGTCGGGCGCGCTGCCTGATCCTCGGGTTCACCGCCAATGCGCAAGTCGAGGAAAAGGCCCGTTGCCTGGCTGCCGGCATGGACGACTGCCTGTTCAAGCCGATTCGTCTGCATGACCTGGGTCAGGCCTTGTGCGGCGCCATCCAGCATGAAACCGAGGGGCCCGCCACGCCAGCCCTGACGGAAATCGACTTGAGTGCGCTGGAGCAACTGGCGGGGGCGGATTCGTCGATGATCCAGCACTTGCGCGAAGAGGTACGGCGCAGCCTGCAGCGCGACCTGCACAGGCTCGATGAGCTGGGGCGCGGTGACCGGGGAGGGTTGCGGGAGCTGGCCCACCACATCAAGGGTGGCGCACAAATGGTCGGTGCGGCGCGGGTGGTGGCGGCGTGTGTCGAACTTGAGCAGGCGTGCCAGGACGCCGAGCCAGCCGCGCTCGGCACGCCGACAACGGCGCTGCGCGAGGCGATGCTCAGCCTTGCGCAGCGCCTTCAGGCCTGATCGTTCAATCCCACTGCGGGGCGATGCCTTTCGGGCTGGTCAGGCGCTGGCCGCGCTCCAGCGTGGCGATCAGCGCCATGTCGGCGTCGCTCAGGGAGAGCGCGGTCGCGCCGAGGTTACTTTGCAGGTTGGCGCGTTTAGTCGACGACGGAATCACCGCGTAGCCCGACTGCATGGCCCAGGCCAGGGTGACTTGCGCCGGGGTGGCTTGCAGGCGTGTGGCGATCTGCTGGATCACCGGGTCCTTGAGCACTTCGCCGTAGGCGAGGGTCATGTACGAGGTGATCTGGATGCCCTGGCTGCGGGCGAACTCGACCACTTTGCGGTTTTGCAGGTACGGGTGCAGCTCAATCTGGTTGGTGGCGATGTGATCGGCGCCGACGGCGGTGATCGCTTGTTGCATCAGGTCGATGGTGAAGTTGGACACGCCGATCTGCCGGGTCAGGCCCAGACGCTTGGCTTCCAGCAGCGCTGCCATGAACTCGCCGACCGGCACCTGGTCTTGTGGCGATGGCCAGTGGATCAGCGTCAGGTCCAGATAATCGGTTTGCAGCTTGTGCAGGCTCTCCTTGAGGCTCTCGATCAAGCGCTCCCCGGCGAAGTTGGCGATCCAGATCTTGCTGGTGATGAACAGCGTTTCGCGGGCGATGCCGCTGGCAGCGATGGCTTGACCGACCTCGGCTTCGTTCTCGTAGATCTGCGCGGTGTCGATGGCCCGGTAACCGAGTTCAAGCGCGGTGCTCACCGAATCGATGACCACCTGACCTTGCAGGCGAAACGTACCCAGACCAAAAGCGGGAACAGACATTGATGACTCCAGGGTTGCAGTGGGAATGGGCACGAGTATCCGCGTCTGCTTCCTGGAGAAAAACCGCCGGCGGGACAAAGCACTGTTGAGCAGAAGTCATGAATCTTGTAGGAGCTGCGGCACGCTGCGATCCTTTGATCTTGTTTTTCAGGTTCAAAAGATCGCAGCGTGCCGCAGCTCCTACAGGGGGGTGATCGCTCGCGAAGGGCGTAGCACTGTTCTACATATGGAACACTAAAGCCGGTTTTTGCCGGCTAGTCCTCCGACCGTCATGGATTTAAGCTTAATCCATTGCGTCACCCACGTTTTTGGAGGCAACCATGAAAAACATCATCGGTATCTACACCAGCCCTCGCGGCCATTGGGTCGGCGATGGGTTCCCGGTTCGCACCCTGTTTTCCTACGACAACCTGGGAAAACACATCAGCCCGTTCCTGCTGCTCGATCACGCAGGACCTGCCGAATTCAGCCCGACCACCGAGCGCCGTGGCGTCGGCCAGCATCCGCATCGTGGTTTCGAAACCGTGACCATTGTCTACGACGGCGAAGTGCAACACCGGGATTCCACTGGCAGTGGCGGCACCATCGGCCCCGGCGACGTGCAGTGGATGACGGCGGCGTCCGGCATTCTGCACGAGGAGTTCCATTCGGATGCGTTCGCCAGAACCGGCGGCAAGCTGGAAATGGTGCAGTTGTGGGTCAACCTGCCGGCCAAGGACAAAATGGCCGCGCCCGGTTACCAGACGATTCTTGATGGCTACATCCCGAATATTGCGCTGAAGGATAATGCCGGCCACCTGCGCCTGATCGCCGGTGAGTTCGATGGCCAGAAAGGGCCGTCGCGGACGTTCACCCCGATCGACGTCTGGGACCTGCGGCTGAAGGCCGGAAAACTGCTGACGCTGGACCTGCACGAAGGTCGTAACACCGCCCTGGTGCTGTTGAAAGGTTCGGTCAGGATCAACGATGAGGACACTGCGCAGCAAGGGCAGTTGGTGCTGTTCGAACGCGACGGTCGCCAGTTGTCACTTGAGGCCAGCGAGGACGCGGTGGTGTTGCTGCTCAGCGGCGAGCCGATCGACGAACCGATCGTTGGCCACGGCCCGTTCGTGATGAACACCGAGCAGGAAATTCATCAGGCATTCGCCGACTTCCAGTCCGGGCGTTTCGGCCGAATGCACGGGTAAACCCACAGGGGGGTGGGGTGTTTCCGGGAACGGATTCATCCTGCCAGATCAATTGCTCCTACACTGAGCCAATCTGTGCGATCTTCTCGCGATTGGCCCGTGTCGGAGTGGTTTGATGTTGTCTTTCTTGACCGAACATCCGTTGTTTTGCGCGTTGATCCTGATCCTCCTCGATCTGGGCCTGTGGCGGCTGATCAGCTCCCGTGGCAGCGAGTGGAAGCTGTTGGTGCGGGTGCTGATATTCGGCCTGTTCAGCGCGGTGCTGTTCAACGAAGGTCTCAATCCCATGGAGCCGGCGCCGTGGGCCGACAACGTGCCGCTGCACCTGGCCGCGACCGGGTTGCAGATCGGCTGGTGGCTGTTCGGCGCGCGAACCCTGACCGTGCTGATCGGCGCGGTGATGATGCAGCGGGTCGGGCACACCGGGCGGCTGTTGCAGGATCTGCTCGGTGCGGTGATCTTCCTGATCGCGATCATTGCGGCGCTGGCCTACGTGCTGGATCTGCCGGTCAAAGGCGTGCTGGCGACCTCCGGGGCCTTGGCGATCATCGTGGGTCTGGCGTTGCAGAGCACCCTGAGCGACGTGTTCTCCGGGATCGTGCTCAACACCACCAAGCCGTATCAGATCGATGACTGGATCTCCATCGACGGCACCGAAGGGCGGGTCATCGACATCGACTGGCGCGCCACGCGCCTGCAAACCAGTCAGGGCAGCATGGCGGTGATTCCCAACTCGCTGGCGGCCAAGGCCAAGATCATCAACTTCAGCCGGCCGAGCAACATGTTCGGCGTGGCGGTCAGCGTGCAGGTCAGCCCGCATGCTCGCCCGAATACGGTGATCGATGCGCTGGAGCGGGCGATGCAGGGCTGCCGTCCGCTGCTGGACAATCCCTCACCGAGCGTGGCGCTGAAGAGCTCCAGCAGTGCCGGCGCGGAATATGAAATCAGCGGGTTCGTCTCGTCGATGGACGAGAAGCGTTCGGTGCGCAACCAACTGTTCGATCTGGCCTATCGGCACTTGCAGGCGTCCGGGGTCAATCTGTTGTCGAGTGTCGAACCGATTGTCTCCGGCAACCTCTCGCGGCCACGGGCGCTGCTCGACAGTTCGCCGATTTTCTCCACCCTGCGCCAGGAAGAGAAAGACACCTTCAGCCAGAACATGACCCTGCAGACCTTCCGGGCCGGCGAGACGATTCTGGACGCCGGGGAGGTCAGCGATCATTTGTTCATCATCGAATCCGGTGTGGTCAGCGTGACCCTGACCCGCCATGGCAGCCCGTTCGAATCCGGGCGCATGGGGCCGGGGGAGGTGATCGGCGAGGCCGGCATCCTGTCCGACTCCTCGGTGCCGGCGACCTTCGCGGCGAAAACCTTCTGCGCGCTGTACCGCATCGAGAAGACCTACCTGAAGCCGTGCCTGGATGCCCGCCACGACATCAACGAAGCGATGAAGGCCTTGCTCGATTACCGCCTGCACAAGGCCCAGACGCTGACCCAGGACGTGCCGGCTGTGGTGGCGAAAACCGGCTTCCTGCAGTGGTTGCGCAATCGCGTGTGACGGGGTGGTCTACTCGTCTTCCGGGAGATTGGCTATTTGTCCGGGGCCGTGGCGGGACTACCTTAGTCACACATTCACTGGCCCCGGAAATTCAACCATGAAAGCTCGTACCGATTTCTACACCGCTTCCCCAGACGCCCTGAAAGCGATGATCGCGCTGGAAACCGCAGTCTCGAAACTGCCGCTGGAAAAGACCCTGGTCGAACTGGTCAAGCTGCGCGCTTCGCAGATCAACGGCTGCGCCTTCTGCATCGATATGCACACCGCCGATGCGATCAAGGGCGGCGAAACCCCACGCCGGCTGTTCGCGGTGACCGCATGGCGTGAAGCACCGTTCTTCACCGAGCGTGAACGCGCTGCGCTGCTGTGGACCGAATCGCTGACCCAACTGAGCCTGACCCACGCCCCGGACGAAGACTACGACATCGTCGCCGCGCAGTTCACGCCCAGGGAAATGGTCGACCTGAGCGTGGCGATCAGCACGATCAACAGCTGGAACCGCCTGGCGGTGGGCTTCCGTAAAACCCCGCAACTCTAAGCCGCAACACACACACCTGTAGGAGCTGCCGAAGGCTGCGATCTTTTGCTCTTGTTTCTAAAAAGCAAAATCAAAAGATCGCAGCCTTCGGCAGCTCCTACAGGGACGTGACATCAATGCGCATCCGCACTCGGCGCGGCCGGTGGTTGCACCTTGCGCATCAAGGGCACCATCGCCGTGGCGAGGATGAAGCACAGCATGATCATCAAGAAGGTGTCGCCGTAGGTCTGGGTCTGCGCCTCGCGGTAGGTCAGCAGCCACAGTTGACGCAGGCCGGCGGTGATGCCGACGTCACCGCTCTGGCCCAGCGTCGCCAGGTTGCCGGTGACCTGTGTCAGCCACTGATTCATCGCCTCGTTGCTGCTGTTCAGATGCTCGGCCAGCCGGGTGAAGTGCAGGTTGGTGCGGTCATTGAGAACGGTCGCACACGCCGCAATGCCGATGGCCCCGCCGAGGTTGCGCATCAGGTTGAACAGGCCCGAGGCGTGTTTCAGCCGCGCCGGTGCCAACCCGCCCAGCGTCAGTGTCACCGCTGGCGGCACTGCCAATTGCTGGGCGATCCCGCGCAGCGCTTGCGGCAACATCAACTGACCGGCTCCCCAGTCGTGGGTGATCGGACTGAACTCCCACATCGACAGCGCAAACAGCCCCAGCCCGATCATCATGATCCAGCGCAGATCCATGCGATTGGCGAGAAAGGCATACAGCGGAATCGCCATGATCTGGAACACCCCGGTGGAAAAAACCGCCAGGCCAATGTCCAACGCGCTGTAACCGCGCACACGCCCGAGAAACAGTGGCGTCAGGTAAATCGTCGCGAACAGACCGATGCCGGTGACGAAGGAAAAGAAGCAGCCGAGGGCGAAGTTGCGGTCCTTGAGCGCGCGCAGATCGACGATCGGATTGGCCACGTGCAACGTGCGTCCGATAAAGGCCAGACCGGCCAGAGCGCTGATCCATGCCGTGGTCAGAATCGTTTGATCGCTGAACCAGTTCCAGCGCGGGCCTTCTTCGAGGGTGTATTCCAGGCAGCCGAGAAACAGCGCGAGAAACACCATGCTCAAGTAGTCCGCGCCCTTGAGCAGCGACAGTTCCGGCTGGTCGATCTTCACCAGCATCGGCACCGCCACCGCGACGAAAATCCCCGGCACCAGGTTGATGTAGAACAGCCAGTGCCACGAGGAAATATCGGTGATCCAGCCGCCGATCACCGGCCCCAATGTCGGCGCCAGTGACGCCACGGCACCGATGGTTGCCGCGGCAATCACCCGTTGTTTGCCGGTGAAGAAAAAGAACGCCGTGGTGAACACCAGCGGGATCATCGAACCGCCGAGAAAGCCCTGCAGCGCACGAAAGGCGATCATGCTCTGGATGTTCCACGCCACTCCGCACAGCAGGCTGGCCAGGGTGAAGCCGACCGCCGAGGCGCAGAACAGCCAACGCGTGGAGAACACCCGCGACAGCCAGCCCGACAGCGGGATCACGATGATTTCGGCGATCAGGTAACTGGTCTGCACCCACGCGGTTTCGTCGGTGCCGGCCGAGAGTCCGCCGCCAATGTCCCGCAGCGACGCCGAAACGATCTGGATGTCCAGCAGCGCGATGAACATGCCGATGCACATCGTGGCGAAGGCGAACACCTTGGTCGCGGTGGCCATGTCGGCGGCGTTGAACGGCTGCGCCGGGGCGGCGAGGGCAGTGCTCATGGCGCGACGGCCACGGCGCGGGTTTCAGCGGGCGCGCGGGTGTCGACTTCGGCGGTCACCGACAACCCTGGCCGCAGATGACCGAGCACACCGTCGGCCGGGTCGAGCAGGATCCGCACCGGCACCCGCTGGACGATTTTGGTGAAGTTGCCGGTGGCGTTCTCCGGCGGCAGCACGCTGAATTGCGAACCGGTGGCGGGGGCGAGGCTGTCGAGGCGGCCGTGGAATTCCTGGCCGGAGAGCACGTCGGCACGGATGCTCACCCGTTGCCCGGGGCGCATTCTGGCGAGTTGGTCTTCCTTGAAATTGGCATCGACCCACAGCCCGCTGGCCGGCACCACCGACAACTGCTGCGAACCGGCCTGGGCATAGGCGCCGACCCGCGCGCGGCGATTGCCGATCACGCCATCGACCGGTGCGCGCAGTTCGGTATAGCCGAGGTTCAACTGCGCCAGATCACGCTCGGCTCGGGCTTGTTGCAGGGCGGCGCGGGCCTGTTGTTTCTGGGTGTCGATCACCGCCAGTTGGCGCTGGGCGGCGAGCAGTTCGGCCTGGGCGCGGGCACTCAGGGCCTGGGCGGTCTTGAAGGTGGCGTCGGCACGCTGGGCGCTTTCCACTGAGACGGCATTGGTGCTCACCAGGCGTTTGTAGCGCGCGTTGTCGTCCCGCGAGCGGGCCGTTTCGGCACCCGCCGCATCGATGCCGGCACGGGCCTGACCGATCACCGCTTGCTGCAGTTGTTCGGTGGCGTCGAGGTTGGCCAGCAACGCTTGTTCGGCGGCGACTGCGCCTTCGGCTTTGGCGAGGTTGGCGCGGTAGTCGCGCGCGTCGAGGCGGATCAGCACATCACCGGCCTTGACTGGCTGGTTGTCGCTGACCAGCACTTCTTCGATGTAGCCGGCGACCTTCGGCCCGATCACCGTGACGTCGCCACCGATGTAGGCATCGTCGGTCTCCTCCAGAAAACGCCCGGTGCCCCACCAGTGAGTGGCGTACACCCCGACAGCCACCATGGCAATCAGGCCGACGCCGGGCAGCAACAGGCGTTTGCGCAGTGGGGGCCTGGCGGAGGGGACCGCAGCAGACAGGTCGGGCTCAAGGGTGGGCATGCTGGTCATGGCGTAATACCTGCGAAGCGAGAAGTTATTACGGCTGTAATATGGCGTGAGTAATATTTTGTGGCAATTGAATTTTCATGCCGGTCGTCAGTTGCCTGCCGAGGCTCAGGGTTTGGAGCGGTTGCGCTTGCTGAAGGGCGCCAGTAATTCGGGCCAGGTATGCGAAAACTCGATGAATGCTCTCGGGGAAACCCTGAGGCCACGGTGTTGAACGCAGCAAAATCAAATGTTTAAGAAATGTAAGCGCTGTAGGAAGCGTCTTGCATTTGTGTAGGAAGGCTCTGACTATCACTCGCATTGATGGGGTGGCATTACGCCATTTTATGATTGCAAGGATGTTGCGTGCCGTATTCGCTTCGCGCTGTTTCTCGTCGTCGTTCCACGCGTTGCCCGCTGTTGTCGGCCTTTGTGTTGAGTGTGTGTGCCTCCTCGATTCAAGCGGCTGACCCTGTTGCGCCGGGCCAGGAAGCGCTGCGCCAGCAACAACAGCAACAGCGCGATCTGCAACAACTGCAGATGGAGCAACGCAAGCGCCAACTGGAGCGCGGTGCGTTCGGCTCGGCGCCCGCCACCCCGGCAATCCCGCAAACTGTCGCCCCCGATGAACGCTGCTGGCCGCTAAGTGGCACGCGCATCGGCGGCGTCACCCTGATTGACAGCGGCAAACTCAACGCCCGAATCAAACCGCTGCTGGCGCCGTGCATGGGCGTTGGCCAGATCAACCATCTGCTGGCGACCATCACCGCCGCCTATGTCGAGCAGGGCTACATCGCCAGCCGCCCGTACCTGTTGAGCGCGCCAGCGGCGGGGCAGTCGCTGGACATCATGATCGACGAGGGCTACATCGAGTCCATCGAACTGGCCGACCAGAGTCTGCCGGTGTCGTTGGGCGGTGCGTTCCCGCATATGCTCGGCCAGCCGTTGAACCTGCGCGATCTGGAGCAGGGCCTGGATCAGTTGAACCGCCTGCGTTCGATTGACCTGACCGCCGACATCGCCCCCGGCAGCCAGCCCGGCGCGTCGCGGATCATCCTGCGCTCGCGCACGGCCGGACAGTCGCGTTGGGCCATAGGGCTGGGCATCGACAACCTCGGCAGCGCCAGCACCGGGCGTGATCGCAACAGTGTCAGCCTGAGTTTCGACAGCCCGCTGCAACTCAACGATCTGCTGAGCCTCAGCGCCAGCGACACGTTGAATCAGGGAGACCGCTACAACCGCAACGCCAGCCTGTATTACGCGATTCCCTACGGCTACTGGACCTACAGCGTGTTCGCCAGCCACGCCGAATACCGCGCGCCGTTCAAACTGCCCAGCGTGACGTTCCACAGCACCGGCATCACCGATCAATTGAGCCTGCGCGCCGACCGCGTGCTGTGGCGCGACCAGAGCCGCCAGCTCAGCGCCAACCTGCAACTGGCGCACAAGGACGTCGACAGCTATCTGGAAAACGCCCGGTTGGGCATTCAGAGCCCGACCCTGACCGTGGCCGAAGCCGGACTCAATCTGTTCTGGCTCGACCGTGCGGTGTGGAACCTCGATGTCACTTATTCGCAAGGCTTGCGCTGGCTGGGCGCCGATGACGACGCCAATCACGCGGTCAACAATTTGCCCAAGGCGCAGTTTCGCAAGTACCGCGCCGGCCTCAGCCAATGGCGCAACGGCCAGTTCGGCGCGCAAGCGTGGCAGTGGCAGAGCCAGCTCAATCTGCAATACAGCCCTGACCCGTTGCCGGCCATCGAACAGTTGCTCGGCACCGACGATTCGGCGGTGCGCGGCTATCGGGTCAGCAGCGCCTCCGGCGCCAGCGGCGCGATCTGGCGCAACACCCTGCGCCTGCCGTTGCGCACCGATTGGCCAGTGCAGATCACCCCGCGCGTGGCCCTCGACAACGGCTGGCTCAAGGCCGACCACGGTGCGCAAGGTCAACGCCTGAGTGGCGCCAGCGTCGGCTTGAACCTGGGCTGGAAGAATCTGCAAGTGGACGTCGATTACCAGCGCGCCCTCAACACCCCCAACGGTTTGCAGCACGAGCCAGAAACCTGGCTGATGCGCGTGGGGTTGCAGATATGAGCACCATCAAGACTCATCAAGCAGTGAACAAACAGCCGTCGGATCTGAGCGCGACAGCCACGGCCAAGACTAAATCGCGCGCCGTGATGCCGTTCTTACATGGAGACGTTTTTATGCCAGCACATACCTTTGCATTCCATCTTTCTCCTCGGGGCAAATTGCGCTGGGCGATCGCCAGCCTGTTCTTCGCCGTGCACCTGCCCAGCGCCCTCGCCGGCGGTGTGGTGGTCGCGCCGGGCCCCGGCGGCACCGCGCAATTGCAGACCCAGGGCGGCGTGCCCATCGTCAATATCGTCGCGCCCAACGGCTCCGGCCTGTCGCACAACCAGTTCCTCGACTACAACGTCGACCGTCAGGGCCTGGTGCTGAACAACGCCTTGCAGGCCGGGCAATCGCAGCTCGCCGGGCAACTGGCGGCCAACCCGCAACTGCAGGGGCAGGCGGCCAGCGTGATCCTCAACGAGGTGATCAGCCGCAACCCTTCAGCCATCAACGGCGCCCAGGAAATCTTCGGCCGTGCCGCCGATTACGTGCTGGCCAACCCCAACGGCATTTCGGTGAACGGCGGCAGTTTCATCAACACGCCGAACGCCAATCTGGTGGTCGGTCGTCCGGAATTGAACGACGGCAAACTTCAGGCATTGAACACCCGCGACGCCAGCGGCCAGTTGCAGATCCACAGCGGCGGCCTGCGCAACGGCGAGGGCTCGGTCAACCTGATCGCCCCGCGTATCGACAGCCAGGGGCGCATCGACGCCCGTGATCAACTGAACCTCACGGTCGGGCGCAACCAGGTGGATTACGCCAGCGGTCAGGTGAAAACCGTTGACCCATCGGGTAGCACCCATGACCAACGCATCGACGCCAGCCTGTTCGGCGCGATGCAGGCCGGGCGCATCAACATCGTCAGCACCGCCGAAGGCGCGGGTGTACGTGTGGGGGCGGTGCAAGTGGCCGGGCGTGACGGCGTGCAGATTCGTTCGGCCGGCGACCTCAGTGTCAGCGGCGAAGCGCTCCCCAACAGCCTGGACGTGACCCGTGCCGGTATCCGCAGCAGCCAGGGCGATGTCGGCCTGCACAGCGGCAAGGACCTGACGCTGGCCGCTGCCGATGTCAGTGGTCGTGATGTCAGCGTCGACGCCAAGCGCAACCTGACCCTGAGCACCGTGGAAAGCCGCAAACTCCAGGAGAAGCGCGAAAACTGGAGCAACAGCACCATCGGCATCACCTGGGAAACCTACGACCGCACCCAGACCGACAGTGAAACTCGCCAGCACGGCAGCCAGATCGTCGCCAGCCGCGACGCCAGGCTGACCTCCGGCAAAGACACCGAACTCAAAGCGGCCAAGGTCGAAGCGGCGAAGCAGCTCGATGTGCAGAGCGGCGGCGATCTGCGCCTGACCGCCGCCACTGAAAGCCACACCCAGAGCGATCAGGGCAACCACCGCAAGCACCTGTGGAAGGCCGACTGGAACAGCAGCAGCGAAGAGCAGCGCAGCGTCGGCAGCCAGCTCAAGGGCGGCAATATCGCCCTGCAAACCGCCGCGTTGTTGCGCGCCGAAGGCGCCGAGCTGAACAGCACCGGCGACGTGAAACTGGCGGGCAAACAGGTGGACGTGACCACGGCCACGCGCACCAGCCGCAGCAATAACAACAGTTACTCCGGCGACCTGGTCGGCGGTGGTTTCTTCGGCAAGACCGGTGACGCCGACAAGGGCCAGACCCAGCATCAGGGCAGCAAAATCAATGCGGCCGGCAAACTGATCGTCAAGGCTGACGACGTGCGCATCAGCGGCAGCCAGGTCCGTGGCGGCACCGAGGCCAGCGTGATCAGCGACCAGGGTTCGCTGGTGATCGACGGCGTGCAGGACACTTCGCACAGCAACAACCACGACAAGGACAGCAAGTTCTTCGGCATCACCAAAGACGAGTCACGGCAGAACGCCAAGGACAGCACCACGGTGCGCAGCGAGCTGGTTTCCGACAGCAACCTCAAGCTCAAGAGTGCCAAGGACATCGACGTTGCCGGTTCCACAGTCAAGGCCGGCGGTGCACTGACGGCGGACGCCGCGGGGGATGTGAACGTGCATGCCACGCAGAACACCCACGACAGCCGCTCGACCAGCGAAACCCGTGGTTTCGACACCTACGCCAAAGAGCAAACGCCGGAGCAATACCGCGCCGGCGTGCATTACGAAGACAAGCAGCAGACCGTCACGAGCAACGACGTCACCCAGCAAGGCTCGAGCCTCAGCGGCGCCAGCGTGCAGGTGAAGGCCGGCGGCGATCTGACGATCAAGGGCGGTGAGGTCAAATCCACGGCGGGCGACACCACGCTGAGCGGCAAGAATGTGTCGTTGCTGGCCGAACAGGACAGCCACACAACGTCCACCGACACCTCCAGCACCGGCGGCGGCTTCTACTACACCGGTGGCCTCGACCGCGCCGGCAGTGGCGTCGATTTTGCCCACAGCACCGCGCAAGACAGCAGCAGCAAAACCACCGCGCAAACCACAGGCGTGCAGAGCAGCGGCGGCCTGACGATCAACGCCGACAAGCTGCTGACCGAAGGCGCACAGGTCAAGGCTGGCAATGGTTTGAACGTTGCGGCCAACGAAATCGATAACCGCGCGGCCAGCAACACCGAAAGCAGCAGCCACAGCCAGAGCAACTGGTCGGCGGACGTCGGTGCCAACGTCGAGTACAAGGACATCGCCCGCCCGATTGCCGGTGCGGTCAAGGATGTGCTCAACGGCAAGGTGCCGGACAAGGAAGCCTTGAGCAATCTCGGCCAGCCAAACGTCGGCCTCGACGTGGCGATCGGTCACGGCAGCGCCGACAAGACCGAGCAGAGCAGCAACGCGGTGGTCAGCCGTTTCGACGGGGGCAGTGTCGATGTAAAAACCGCCGGCACCCTGCACGACCAGGGCACCCAGTACAGCGCCAGCAACGGCAAGGTCAACATCAGCGCAGACACACTGGTAGCCGACGCCTCGAGCAACACCCACAGCAGCACCGATCACTCGGTGGACGCCAAGGTCGACGTGCGGGTCTACACCAAGACCGGCGAGGACGTTAACGTCGCCGGCAGCGGCGCGGGCGGCAACAGCTTCGCCAGCAAGGACAGCAGCACGGCGGTGGTGGGCGGCTATGCCGGTAATCAGGGCGTGAACATCAACGTCGGCGGTGATGCGCAGTTCGCCGGCAGCCGTTTTAACAGCGGTCAAGGCGCTGTGAGCATCAAGACCGGTGGCGATCTGGCGCTGAATCAGGCCAACGACCGCCAGAGCAGCAGCGACTCCAGCCTGCGCGGCAATGCCTCGCTGACGGTCGGCACTTTGCCGGGCACCGATGGCACTAACGTCGACCTCGGTGCCGGGTTCCAGCTCGACCACACTGGCAAGCAAACCACTGACACTCAGGCTCACGTCGCGAGCATCAGCGGCACCGGTCCGGTTCACTTGAGCAGCGGCGGCAACCAGGTCCAGCAAGGCACGCAGATCGACAGCGCGGGCGCCATCGATCTGCACGCGGACGGCAAGCTCGACCTGCAAGCGGCCACCGATACGCACACCGCAACCGGCAGCAATCTCGGCGGCGGTTTGAAGGGCGGCGGCAGCAAATCCACCAGCGAGAAGAGTCGCGATCAGGGCGTTAATCTGAGCGGCAACTTCAACATCGGCGGGGTTAACGAACACTCGCAAACCCTGGCCGGTGGTCAGCTCAACAGCCAGAGCGGTGTGGCGTTGAGCGGTGACGCGGTGCATCTGCAAGGCACGCAAGTCGGCGCGCCGAGCGTCAACATCGATGCGCAGAAGGGCGGTTTCGTTCAGGAGTCGGCGCAGTCCACCGAGCGTCGCAACAACTGGAATGTCGCGCTGAATGCCGGCGGCAACCTGAGCAGCAAGACCCCGACCGCCGCCGATGAAAAGGCCAGCAGCGACCACGGCTTCAACGCCGGGGCCAAGGTCGGCGTCGATTACCTGCAAGGCACCACCCAGCAGAACAGCCAGATCAAGGCGGACAGCGTGGTGCTCAACAGTGCCGGTGACGCACAGCTGTCGGGTGCGCGGATCGACGCGAACACGGTCAGCGGCAAGGTCGCCGGTGATCTGACCGTCGACAGCCGTCAGGACTCGAAGACGCAAGCCAAGGTCGATGTCGATCTGGGCCTCACCGCGAAGAAGAATCCACCGAGCGACAAGGAAAAACTCGCCGGCACCGACTACAAGCCGACACTGAAAGCGCAGGTCGAATACACCCACAAGGACAGCGTGGCGCAGGCCTCCGGCATCAGTGGCAGCCAGGGCGTGAACCTCGCGGTGGGCGGTGCGACACAGCTGACCGGCGCGCGGATTTCGGCGAGTGAGGGCAAAGTGGATCTGGGCGGTTCGAAGGTCGATAGCAGCGATCTGGTCAACCGTGACTACGGGGTGAAAGCCGGGCTGGACCTGCCGCAGAAAACCGAGGAGAACGCACCGAAGGTGTCTTTCGATAACGGCAATCTGAAAGTGGGTCCGGTGACCCTGAGCGGCAACCTCGACAGCCAGGCCCTGCAGGCCGGGATTGACGAAAAAGGCTGAGCAGCACCGCAATAACAACGGTGGGAGCAAACCTGCTCGCGAAGGGGGCAATTCAGTCAGCTAATGGGTCGACTGAATCAGCGCTTTCGCGAGCAGGCTCGCTCCCACATGTTTTATCTCGACCAGACCCTTGAAGTCAGTTCGAAGCCTTCGCCTTGCCGGCACTCATCAGCACGACCACCGCCAGCAGCGCGGACAGGATCGAGCCCAGCAACACGCCAACCTTTACCGAATCAACCAGGTGCGGTGCGCCCGGGAACGCCAGTGCGCCAATGAACAGGCTCATGGTGAAGCCGATCCCGCAGAGCAGGGCCACGCCATACAATTGCAGCCAGCTCGCGCCTTGCGGCAGTTGCGCCAGACCACTGCGAATCGCCAGTGCACCGAGGCCGAGGATGCCGATCTGCTTGCCGAACAACAGGCCCAGCGCGACGCCCAGCGGCACCGGCTCGAGCAGGTTGCTCGGGGAAATGCCGGCCAGCGACACGCCCGCGTTGGCGAAGCCGAAAATCGGCACCACGGCGAACGCCACCCATGGATGCATTTTTTCTTCGAGGTACAGCAGCGGCGAGTTGTGCTCGTCCTCCGGGTTACCCAGCGGGATGCACAGCGCCAGAATCACCCCGGCGAGGGTCGCGTGGATCCCCGATTGCAGCATGAAGAACCACAGGAAGGCGCCGGCGATCAGGTATGGCCAAAGCTTTCTGCCCCCGCAGCGATTGAGGATCACCAGCAACGCAATCACTGCCAGTGACGCCAGCAGCATGCTCACCGACAGGCCACTGGTGTAGAAAATCGCGATGATCACCACCGCACCCAGATCATCCAGAATGGCCAGGGCCGAAAGAAAGATTTTCAGCGAGACGGGGACGCGCTTACCCAGTAGCGACAGCACGCCCAGGGCGAAGGCAATGTCAGTGGCGGCGGGAATTGCCCAACCGCTGAGGGTTTGTGGATTGCCCCAGTTGATCGCGACATAGATCAGCGCCGGCACCAGCATCCCGCCAAGTGCCGCGAAGCCCGGCAGCGCGCGCTGACCCCAGGTCGACAACTGACCGGCGAGCATTTCGCGTTTGATTTCCAGGCCCACCAGCATGAAGAAGATCGCCATCAGGCCATCGTTCACCCAATGCTCGATCGACAAGCCGGCGATCTTGATGTGCAGGGTCGAGAAGTACGTGGCGGCCCACGGCGAGTTGGCGATCAACAGCGCGGCAAGGGCGGCGGCCATCAGGATCAGGCCACCGGCAGATTCGGCGGCGAAGAAACGGGAGAGAAAGGCCATCGCAGAAGGCGAGCCCTGACGGGCAGGGGCAGCATGCAGGCGTGACGGATCGTGGCTCATAGGCACGGCAACTCCGCGCGGCGGCCCGACCTGCGCTGAATTAAACCTGCCCTGCCGCGTTGTTGCGGTGGCACCCGGGCGGCATTTTACACAATAGGCGGGGGCTTGGGGGGAACGCGGGCGCAGTTTCGGCGCGGCCTCCAAGAAATGAATGGCCGGGCTTCGGTCCGCAGGTGTCGAACCTGAAGCTCGGCGCCGGGGTGAAAAACGTCTTCGACAAGCAGTATTTCACCGGTTCCAGCGACAACAATCCGGGGATGTAGGGCGGTGCGCCGCGCACGTTCTTTGTGCAGGCCAGCGTTGGTTTCTGATAACGCCTGACCCTTTGGCGAGGGAGCTTGCTCCCGCTGGACTGCGCAGCAGGCCCGATTTTTGTGTGCGCTTCGCAATCCGGCGGGAGCAAGCTCCCTCGCCACAATGATGGTGTTCAGACCTTGAGTGTTTTGCCGCCAATCGCCACGGCGACCAACAGCAACGCCATCAACCCGAAAGCAAAACTCAAACTGCTGGCATGGGCGACAAAGCCGATCACCGCCGGCCCCGCCAGAATGCCTGCATAACCCAGCGTGGTGATCGCTGGCACCGCGATGCTTTCCGGCATCACCGTCTGCTTGCCCACGGCGGTGTACAGCACCGGCACGATGTTCGAACAGCCGGCGCCGACCAGCGCATAACCCAGCAACGCCGCTTCCCAGCTCGGGGCGAAGGTTGCGAGAAACAGGCCAGCCGCCGCCAACAGGCCGCCGAACAGAATGATTCGCGTGGCACCGACACTGCGCACGATCCGGTCACCCATCAGGCGTCCGGCCGTCATGGTCAGGGCAAATGCGGCGTAACCCAACCCTGCGTACGCCGTGTCGATTCCGCGCTCCTGGGCGAGAAACACCGCGCTCCAGTCCAGTGCCGCGCCTTCGGTGAGGAACACGATGAAGCACATGCCGCCGATGAACAGCACGATGCCGTGGGGAATGGCAAATGCCGGGCCGGAGCTTTCACTGCCGTAGGGCAGCATGTGCGGCACGCACTTGAACAGCGCGCCGATCAATACCGCCACCACCACCAGCATTGCCGCCAGCGGCGTCAGGCCGAGGCCGAGCAGGGCGCTGACACCGGCCGCGCCGACAATCCCGCCGAGGCTGAACAGGCCATGAAAGCCGGACATCATGTTCTTGCCGCTGGCCCGTTCGACGATCACCGCTTGCAGGTTGACGGTCGAGTCCACCGTGCCCAAACCGGCGCCGAACATGAACAGCGTGGCAATCAGCGCCGGAATCGACGACACCGTCGCCAGCAACGGCAGCGCCGCGCAAATCAGCAGGGTGCCGCCGGTGGCCACTTTGCGGCAGCCGAAGCGCGTAGCGAGAATCCCCGCCAGCGGCATCGCCAGAATCGAACCGACCCCCAGGCACAACAACAGCAGGCCCAGCGTCCCTTCATCCAGCCCGGCCCGGGCCTTGGCGTACGGCACCAGCGGCGCCCACGCGGCAATGCCGAGGCCGGCGATGAAAAAAGCGATGCGCGTCGACATCTGTTGCAGGCGTCCGGGGACGAAGGTGTCTTGGGGGTTGAGGCTGGTCATATCGATCCTTGGCAAAAAACATCGCGTCCCCCGAATGACCGTGATCGCGCGTCGAGGTTCGATCGCAGGTTCCGGGGGAGTGCAGCCGACATCCTAACCCGTAGGCGTTCGTCCGCTCGCGAAAACGGTGATTCGGGCAATGAATATGGCGACGGATATACCGCCTTCGCGCGCAGACTCGCTCCCACAGGGGATTGCGTTTTACAGTGGCAGCTTCGGGGATTTAACGGTAAGGGCCGGTGATGACGCAGTTCTACGATGCGCGGGGCAATATATACGGGGTGGTGTCGCCGCAGACACTTCGCGAGGCGGGGATCGATTTGTCGATCAGTGCCGCGCAGTGTGCGTTGTCGAGACAGGCGTGGAGCCAGGCAGCCATTGCCCTGTGTTGCGACTGGCCTGAGGGGCAGCGTCCAGAGCAGAGCAAATCCCACCGCAGCGACGGCCTGCTGATCGGCCCTTTTCAGTCCGCGTCACCGTTCGATGTACTCATCGTCAATACCGACGGCACTCTGGCTGAACGCAGCGGCAACGGCCTGACGATCTTTGCCCAATCCTTGCTGGAGCAGGGGCTGATGCCGGCGGAGGGGGCATTGCTGCGAGTGCATCACGACAAGGGTGACGCCGTGGAAACCTCGGTGAAACCGGCTGAAGTCGAAGCGGTGAAGGGTTTCTGGCTGGACCTCGGTCAACCGGGTTTCGGGCCTTCTGCAGTGAGCGCGCAGCAGGTTGAAAAACGCGTGTTCAACGGGAAGGACGTCAGCCACGTAGGGCCACTGGCTCAGCTCAACCCGGCGTGGCAACACAGTCAGTTCGTGCGCATCGGCAATCCGCATTGCGTGACGTTGCTGACCGACGTCGCCGATCTGCCGAGCAACTCACAAATGCGCGAGTCGCCATGGGCCGAGGGCCTGACCCGGATTGCTTATGCGATGCCCGCCGGCGCCGGTCAACCGTGTCCGGCGGGCGTCAATCTGCAATGGGCTGCGCGCCAATCAGCGCAACGCATCGTCGCCCGGGTGTTCGAGCGCGGGGAAGGGCCGACGGCGTCTTCCGGCACCAGTGCCAGTGCGGTGGCCTGTGCGGCGTGGGCGGTGGGCTGGGTGGCGAGCGGTGAAGTGCAGGTGGTGATGCCGGGCGGCACGGCGCCGGTGTTGCTCGAAGAAGAGCGCGGCGCGTTGGTGCGGGTCAGGCTGTTTGGTACGGCGCGATTGATGGGTTGAAGCGGTAATCGCTTTCGCGAGCAGGCTCGCTCCCACAGGGGGCATGCTGTGCAACGGGGGACCGCGAGCAGGCTCAGTCTTGCAGGGCAACGCCTACCAAGGTGGGAGCGAGCCTGCTCGCGAAGGGGCCAGTCGAATCAGCTCACATCTGTACTGAACTCCACCACCGGCATCTGCCGCTTCATCAGCACTTTGCCGCCGCGAATCGAATACAGCGGCAGACCCTGGCTGCGGATCACTTCGTAATCGCTGTCCGCCGACAGAATCAGCAGGTTGGCCGGGCGGCCCGGCTCCAGGCCATAGCGTTCGCCCAGGTGCATGGCCCTGGCGCTGTTGTCGGTGACCAGATCGAGTGCGTTCTGCAGATTGCGGTAACCGAGCATGTGGCAGATGTGCAGCCCGGCCTCCAGCACGCGCAGGATGTTGCCGTTGCCCAGCGGATACCACGGATCGACGATGGAATCCTGGCCGAAACACACGTTCATTCCGGCTTCCAGCAGCTCGTTGACCCGGGTCACGCCACGGCGTTTGGGGAAGTTGTCGAAGCGCCCCTGCAGGTGGATGCTTTCGGTCGGGCACGAGACAAAACTGATCCCGGAATGCCCGAGCAGACGGAACAGCTTGGCGCAGTAGGCGTTGTCGTAAGAGCCCATCGCCGTGGTGTGGCTGGCGGTGACCCGGGCGCCCATGTCGCGGCTGCGTGCTTCTTCGGCGAGCACTTCGAGGAAGCGCGAATGCGGGTCGTCGGTTTCGTCACAGTGCACGTCCACCAGGCAACCGGTGCGTTCGGCCAGGTCCATCAGAAACTTCACTGAACTCACGCCCTGATCGCGGGTGTACTCGAAATGCGGAATGCCGCCGACCACATCGGCGCCCATGCGAATCGCTTCTTCCATCAGCTCGCGACCGTTGCGGAACGACTCGATGCCTTCCTGCGGGAACGCGACGATTTGCAGGTCGATCAGGTGCCGGCTCTGTTCGCGCACTTCGAGCATCGCCTTGAGCGCGGTGAGCTGCGGGTCGGTGACGTCGACGTGGGTGCGCACGTGCTGGATGCCATGGGCGGCCAGTGCCTGAATGGTTTTTTTGGCGCGGGTCCTGGTGTCTTCTTCGGTGATGGTGACCTTGCGCTCGCCCCAGCATTCGATGCCCTCGAACAGCGTGCCGCTCATGTTCCAGCGCGGCTCGCCGGCGGTGAGGGTGGCGTCGAGGTGGATGTGCGGTTCGACGAAGGGCGGCACCACCAGATTGCCGCCGGCATCGAGGTCGTCGGGGTGGAGGGACGGGGCTTCGGTCTGGCGGCTGATGCTGCGGATCAGGCCGTCTTCCAGGTGCAGTTCGTGTAAACCATCCTGGTTGCGCAGTCGCGCGTTGATGATGTGCATCAGGCGAATCCTTCTTATAGGTCCTGTAGTGGCACGGTGGCGCGGCGGGCGCCGAGCAGGCCGGTGACGATGACATACGTTAGCGCGGCGGCGGCAATCCCTACCAGCGGCGCGACCCACGGCGAGTGGAACGCAGCGAGCGTGCCGACCGCGTAAGCCCCCAGCCCCGGCCAGTTGAACGCCGGCAGCCGTGCGTCGGCCAGACGCGGATAGCGCCCGCGCCAGCGGAAGAAAAAGTCAGCCATGATCACTCCGCCAATCGGCGGAATCACCGTGCCCAGCAGAATCAGGTACGGCACCAGCATGTCGTACATGCCCAGCAGGGCGAGCAGGGTGCCGATCACCGCGCCCGCCAGGGTCACGGTCTTGCGCCGCCCGGTGCGCAGCAGGTTGCAGCCGGCGACGGCGAAGTTGTAGATGGTGTTGTCCTGGGTGCTCCAGATATTCAGCAACAGCATCGCCATCGCGGCCATGGCGAAGCCTTGCAGCAGCAACACTTCCACCACGTCCGGCTGCTGATAGACGATCGCACCGTAGGCGCCGATCAGCACCATCAGGCCATTGCCGACGAAGAAACCGATCAGGCTGGCCAGCACCGCCACCCGCGCCGAACGCGAGAAGCGTGTCCAGTTGGTGGCCTGGGTCGCGCCGCTGACGAAGGTGCCGAACACCAGAGTGATGGCGGTCGACCAGTCCAGTGATCCTGTCGGCACCACGCTGAGCAACCCTTCGAGGCCGCCGACTTTCACCGTGGCGACCCACATCGACAGCATCAGCAGCAACATCATTGCCGGCACCGCGATGTACGACAGGATCTCCAGGCCGCGATAACCGACGTACGCCGTGGCGCAGAACACCAGGCCAAACAGCACCATCAAACCGAGCACGGTGCCCTCATCGAGATCGAAGTATTTGCCGAGCACCACCGCGGCGGTCGCGGTACCCCAGGCGTACCAGCCGATCTGGGTGAAACCGAGGATCAGGTCGCTGAGTTTGCTGCCGACCTCACCGAAACAGAATCGCCCCATCAGCACCGAATTCAGGCCGCTCTTGAAAGCGATGTAGCCCAGCCCCGCCGCATACAGACCGAGCAGCAGATTACCGATGATGATCACCGCCATCATCTCGCCGAAACTGAACGCCACACCGAGCTTGCCGCCGGCAAACATCGTCGCGGTGAAAAACGTGAAACCGAGCAATACCATGGCGGTCGAGGCCAGGCCTTTGCGCGCGTGCATCGGGACTTCGCTGAGGGGGTAGTCGTTGCCGGGGTCGTTCTGCGTCATGGGGGCGTTCCTTGCTGAAGGGGAGGACGCGGGGGCGGTTGCAGTGGTCGTGCCAAATGCCGGTTATGGGGACTATGTATAGACGAGTTGTCAGCGATGGCTCGAAAGCGGTGCATCGGAATGCACCCAAGCCCCATATGGGAGCCCAAAAACTCGGGCAAAAAAAACAGCCGCGAAGGCTGTTCTCTATTTTCCTGACAAAACACCATTTCCTGTAGGAGCTGCCGCAGGCTGCGATCTTTTGATTTTGATCTTAAAAAGCAAGATCAAAAGATCGCAGCCTGCGGCAGCTCCTACAAAGGAATTGGTGCTGAATTACTCACCGCGATAGATGCAGCCGCTGGTGCAGGTTTCGTGGATGCGTATCGCGCTGAGTTCTGGCAGCAGTGGCTTCATTTCATTCCAGATGAATTTGGCCAGGACTTCGCTGGTCGGGTTTTCCAGGCCGGGAATGTCGTTCAGGTAGTTGTGGTCCAGACGCTCGTACAGCGGCTTGAAGATCGCCTTGATCTCGGAGAAATCGCGGATCCAGCCGGTGTGCGGATCGAGGTCGCCGCTCAGGTGAATCGCCACTTTGAACGAGTGACCGTGCAGGCGCCCGCACTTGTGGCCGTCCGGTACGTGCGGCAGGCGGTGGGCGGATTCGAAAGTAAATTCCTTGAAGATTTCCACAGTATTTTCGGCTCTGTTCAGGTGGCGTTCGCCGCAGCGATTCGGGCAGGCGGCGAGTTTACCAGCTTGTGTTTGGCGATGCGGGAAAACACTGACTAAAGGGTCAGCAAGCGCTCGGCGAGGCGACCGTTGGTGGTCAGTTCGAGAAACTCGTCGCCCAGTCGGCGGCTCTCGCTCATCGCCGCGTGCCAGTATTTCTGCCGGCTCGGCGCATCGCCCATGAAGCGTTTGAAATCGTTACGGTCAGGCAGTTTGCCGTAGGGCAGGCGCGCCAGGTATTCCTTGGACGGCGCGAGCAACAGCACGTCCTGCAAACGCTCGACCGAGGCGCGGCGCCAAGGCAGGGTCTTGTCGAACCAGCCGGGAATCACCCGGTCGGTGAAGTGCGGATAAAGCACGATGCCGTCACCGCTGTAGGGCAGGTCGAGGTGATAGTCGAGCAGACCGCCATCGCGGAAGGTGCCGGCACCGGCGCCCGGCAGGTCGCGCACGCCTTCCATGACCATCGGGATCGAGCCGGACGCCAGCAGCGCCTGACGCAGGTTGCCGGCATTGAGGGCGACGAAGCGCGACGGGAAGTCATTCAGCGCATTGAGCGGCGGGGCGAGGCGCGGGTCGTGAATGATCAGGCGTTCGAAGTGCCGCGACAGCCGCGCGCGGCCGCGCAGGTTATCGGCGATCACCGAACCCAGTGCCAGGCCGAGGCGACCGCGGTGGTCGTCGGCCAGGCGCCCGTGGCTTTTGACCACCATGATGTTCAGGCGATAGTCGGCGTTGTTGAGGATGCTGACGTCGCGGCCGTCGAGCAGGTCATTGAGCATGCGTTGCGAGCTCTGGCTGATCTCGGCCATGGTCACGCCCTTGTTGAAGTTCTGCTCGGCGTACAACTGGCCGAGCCGGCGGATGCCTTCGGCGGCATCCGGCAGGCAGGCACTGGCGAAGCGCCAGGAGCCAACCGAGGCGCCGATCAGCGAACGCTCACGCGGCGCGCTCGGCAGCCATTCGCCGAACAACGCCAGATCCAGCCCCTGAATCCCCAGCGCTTTCGGCCCCCCGGCGGCTCCGGGCAGGGTGCCGACATCAGCGGCGTGCAGGCCTTGGGCACGTATGCGCGCCATGGCTCGCGGGCCAGCCTTGAGGGTGAGGGCGGGGAACTTGATGTGGATGGCGGTCATACCGGTCTCGATCGTTAGCAAGCGAACAATTATAAGCACATGTTGCAAAACCTTGTAGGAGTGAGCCTGCTCGCGATAGCGGTGTGTCAGACGCATCATTGCTCAATGAAACACCGCTATCGCGAGCAGGCTCACTCCTACAGTGGGGATATGTGTTGCGCTGGAGCAATGATGGCAATTCAGTTTCAGTTAAGTTCATCCCGCTAAGGTGCCCACCGTAAAGCAACACATAAAAATACGGAGACACCATGAAAACCCTGACTGCCCTGTCCATTGCCTCGATCATCGGCCTGACCGCCAGCCTCGCCCACGCCCGCGATCTCGGCCCCGATGAAGCCCTGCGCCTGCGCGACGCTGGTACTATCGTCTCCTTCGAGAAGCTCAACGCCACGGCATTGGACAAACACCCGGGTTCGACCATCACCGATACCGAGCTGGAAGAGCAGTACGGCAAGTACATCTACCAGATCGAAATGCGTGACCCGCAAGGGCTGGAGTGGGATCTGGAATTGGACGCCGTGACGGGGCAAGTTCTCAAGGATCATCAGGATACGTAATGAAGGTTAATGTTCGCGCCAGCCGTCGTACGGCGTTGGCGCTGGTGATGTGTTGTTCGACGGCCATGGCCCGCGACCTGGGTCCGGACGAAGCACTTGATCTGCGCAAGCAGGGCGTGATCCTGCCGCTCGAGCAAGTGCTGCAGCAGGCGATGGACCGTTATCCCGGCGCAAAACTGCTGGAAGTCGAGCTGGAAGAAAAACACGACGTTTACATTTATGAAGTCGAGTTGCTGACCGTCGAGGGTGTCGCCCGTGAGCTGCACCTGAAGGCCGATACCGGCGAACTCGTGAAAGACAAGGAAGATTGACCGATGCGTTTGCTTCTGGTGGAAGACCACGTGCCGCTGGCCGACGAACTGCTCGCCGGCCTGCAACGCCAAGGCTATGCGGTGGATTGGCTGGCGGACGGCCGCGATGCGGTCTATCAGGGCAGCAGCGAGCCCTATGACCTGATCATCCTCGACCTCGGCCTGCCCGGTGTGCCCGGGCTGGAAGTGCTGGCGCAATGGCGCGCCGGCGGCCTGGCGACCCCGGTACTGATCCTTACCGCCCGCGACTCCTGGGCCGAGCGCATCGAAGGCCTGAAGGCCGGTGCCGACGATTACCTGACCAAACCGTTTCACCCCGAAGAGCTGCACCTGCGCGTGCAGTCGCTGTTGCGCCGCTCCAAGGGCCAGGCCAACCAGCCGACGCTCAAGGCGGCGGGTCTGCATCTGGATGAGGGTCGCCAGTGCGTGATGCGCGACGGCAGCGAGATTCAACTGACCGCCGCCGAATTCCGCCTGCTGCGCTATTTCATGCTGCACCCGGAGCAGATCCTGTCGAAAACCCACCTCGCCGAACACCTCTACGACGGCGAGACCGAGCGTGATTCCAACGTCCTCGAAGTCCACGTCAATCACCTGCGGCGCAAGCTGGGCAAAGCCGTGATCGAAACCCGTCGCGGCCAGGGTTACCTGTTCGGTGGGCAAGCTTCGTGAGGTCGATCCAGCGCCGCTTGAGCCTGGGGTTGATCAGCGTGATGGTGATCGTCGGCCTGGTGCTGGCGCAAACCAGCCTGTGGTTGTTCGAAGTCGGTCTGCAGCGTTACCTCGAAGCCGGCCTGCGCAACGACAGCGAAAGCCTGCTGGTCGCGCTGGTGCGTGGCCCGCAAGGTTTGCAACTGGATGAGCGGCACCTGTCGCCGGCCTATCAGCGACCGTTTTCCGGGCATTACTTCCGCATCGATTTTGCCGACAGCCACTGGCGTTCGCGTTCGCTGTGGGATCAGGATTTGCCGCTGCTCGAACATCCCGGCCTGCACAGCAACCTGCAACTGGGGCCGGACGGTCAGCAGTTGCTGGTATTGCGCTCGGACTATCGACGGCTGGGGCAGTCGATCTCGATCAGCGTTGCTCAGGATTACACCCCGGTGCGCGAGAGCTTCCAGCGCATGCGTCAGATCGGCCTTGGCCTGGGGCTGGCGGGTTTGCTGCTGATTCTGCTGCTGCAACGCATCACCGTGCGCCGCGCCTTGAAGCCGCTGGAACGCGCCCGCGAGCAGATCGCGCAGTTGCAGCAAGGCCAGCGTTCACAACTGGACGATCAGGTGCCGGTGGAGCTGGAGCCGCTGGTGGCGCAGATCAACCATTTGCTCGCCCACACCGAAGACAGCCTCAAGCGTTCACGCAATGCGCTGGGCAATTTGGGCCATGCCTTGAAGACACCGCTGGCGGTGCTGTTGAGCCTGGCGTCGAGCGAAAAACTGGATGGCCATCCCGAGTTGCGCAAGATCCTCAAGGAACAACTGGAACAGGTGCAGCAGCGGCTCAATCGCGAACTGAACCGCGCGCGCCTGTCCGGTGATGCGCTGCCCGGTGCGCTGTTCGACTGTGACGCGGAACTGCCGGGCCTGCTGGCGACGCTGAACATGATCCATGGCGAGCATCTGCAGTTGAGCTACGTCGCGCCGCCGGGGCTGCAATTGCCGTGGGATCGTGAGGACCTGCTGGAGCTGCTCGGCAACCTGCTGGACAACGCCTGCAAATGGGCGGACGCCGAGGTGCGCCTGAGTGTGATCGAGCGCAGCGATGGTTTTGCCTTCAGTGTGGAAGATGACGGCCCGGGGATTCCCGCAGAGCAGCGTGCTCAGGTGTTCAGCCGGGGCACGCGGCTGGATGAACAGACTCACGGGCATGGTTTGGGGCTGGGGATTGTCCGGGATATCGTCGAAACGTGGGGCGGGTTGCTGGTGTTGGGCGAGAGCGAGTGGGGTGGGTTGAAGGTGGTGATCGAGTTGCCACGCCGCTAATCCCTGTAGGAGCTGCCGCAGGCTGCGATCTTTTGACTTGGGATTTTTAAAAAACAAGATCAAAAAAGATCGCAGCCTGCGGCAGCTCCTACAGCGAAATAGCGGGGAGCTGTCAGACCCGGAACTGATCCATCAAACTCTGCTGCTGATTCGCCAGGCTGTTCAGCGACTGGCTCACCCGCGCCGACTCATTGGCCTGCCCGGACAGCGATTCGGTCACGTCACGAATGGTCGCCACGTTGTTGTTGATCTCCTCGGCCACCGCGCTCTGTTCTTCCGCTGCGCTGGCGATCTGCAGGTTCATGTCGCTGATCACCGTTACCGCATCGCCGATCTGGCGAAGTGCGGTCACCGCTTGCCCGACCTGCTCGACACTGCCCTGAGCCTGACGATGGCTGTTGCCCATCGAGCCGACCACGTCCTGGGTACCGGTCTGCAGTTGTTCGATCACCTGACGGGTTTCTTCCACCGACTCCTGGGTACGGCGGGCGAGGTTGCGCACTTCGTCAGCGACCACGGCAAAACCGCGACCGGCTTCACCGGCACGCGCCGCTTCAATCGCGGCATTGAGCGCCAGCAGGTTGGTCTGTTCGGCGATGGCGCGGATGGTTTCCAGCACGGTGCCGATCTTCTCGCTGTTGGCGGCCAGGCCTTCGACCTGGACCATCGCCGCGTTCATGTCGGCGGCGAGGGCGTCGATGCTCGCGGTGGTGCGGTCGATCACGGTCAGGCCCTGACGGGTGGCGCGATCGGCGTCCTTGGCCGCTTCCGCCGCTTGCGCAGCGCTACGGGCGACGTCCTGGGCGGTGGCGCTCATCTCGTGGGACGCGGTGGCGACCTGATCGACCTGACGGTATTGCTGCTCCATGCCGGCGCTGGTCTGGGTGGCGATGGCCGAAGACTGGTCGGCGGTGTTGCGCGCGTCCTGCACCGAGCGTTTCACTTCGGCAATGATCGGCTGCAACTTGTCGAGAAACTTGTTGAACCAACCGGCCAACTGACCCAGTTCATCCTGCTTGTCGTAGGCCAGGCGGCGGGTCAGATCGCCTTCGCCACTGGCAATGTCTTCGAGCATGTTGGCCACGCCGAGGATCGGTCTGGTCACGCTGCGCGCCATCAGCCACACCAGCAGCAGGCCGACCAGGGCTGCGAGCACGCCGAGGCTCAGTTCGATCAGGGTGCCGGAATTATTGCTCGCATCCAGTTGTTGCTTGAGTGCTTCGGCGCGCTCCACCAAAACCTTTTCCGGCACATCGAGCAACACCGCCCACGACGGCCCGCCCGGAATCGGCTGGAACGGCGACAGCACTTTCAACTGGCCGTTGCTGTGCAGGCTGCTGACGCTGCTGCTGGTGCCGAGCTGACGCAGCAGTTCGGCGCCGCTGACGGTGTCCACGGCATCCAGACGCTTGCTCAGTTTGCTGGCATCCGGACTGTAACCGGCGAGCAGGCCGACCGGGCTGATGATGCTCACGGCGGTCTGGCCGTCATAGAGCTTCTTGCTCGCGCCCTGGCTGATCGCCTGCAGGCTGTTGAGGTTGATGTCCACCGACAGCGAGGCGATGACTTTGCCGTTGACCATCAGCGGGAAGACGATGCTGGTCATCAGCACGTTCTGGCCATCGATCACATAAAAGTAGGGTTCGATCACGCACGGTTTGAGCGTGGTGCGCGGGCAGGTGAACCAGGCGTTGGCAGCCTGACCACTGGGGCCGGTGCTGGTGTCGGCCATGTCGCTTTCCGGCAGGGCCATCGAGGTGACTTTGCCCGGGGTTGGCTGCGACCAGTACAGGGCGAAACGGCCCTTGTCGTTGCTGCCCAGTTCAGCTTGACCTGCGAACAGTTCATCCTTGCCATCCAGCGCGTTGGCTTCGAACACCAGCGACAGGCCGAGCAGTTCCGGGTTGGCCTGCAGCGCGGACTTGACCTGACGGGTCATGTCTTCGCGCAGGTCGAAGGCGTCGAGGAAGCGCTTTTCCGCCTGTTCACGCAAAAACAGCACCTGACGCGAGAAGCCGTGGCCATATTGATAGGCGTCCATGAACTGCTGGCGAATGCCGGCGGCCTGCACTTCGCCTTGCGATTCAATCCGCGCCTGGGCCGACTCGGTCAGCATCTCCATGCTCGACGCCTTCACCAGCTCGGAGCTGTGCTCCATGCGGTACAGCGAAAGACCCACCAGCAGGGTCACGATGCCCGCCAGGCAAAGGCCGGCGAGCAGGGTGATTTTCCATTGAATGGAAAGTTGTCTGAGCGACATGGAGACGTCCTTATTCGATAAATATCTGAGACTTTGCACTGTAACGGCCGCGTTTCGGCTTTCTTTATTGTTCAAACGCAATATGACCGATTGCCGCAGCTGAGTGACATTCAGACCCCTGTGGCGAGGGAGCTTGCTCCCGCTGGGGTGCGTAGCGCCCCCAAACCCTGCTAATGCGGTCATTCAGGCATAACGCGTCTACCGGGTTTACGACTGCTGCGCAGCCGAGCGGGAGCAAGCTCCCTCGCCACAGGGATCTCCTGCGCATCACAGGGTTCTCCATTGCCAGTTACATTTCAGTTCAGCCGCTCGCTTTGACACCGCCGCCACTCTGCGGCACAGTGCGCGCCCTTCTAATAAGACCCTCTTTGCAAATCCGCCGGTGCTCCGTGGGCGGACTCATCCTGTCTGGCGGTGATCGTTCATCGCAGTGTTTTTGAGGTAGTGAAATGAATGCAGTGATTGCTGCGGTCGGCGTCATGCTGATCCTCAGCCTGTCCCGTGTGCACGTGGTGATCGCCCTGATCGTCGGTGCGCTGGTCGGCGGCTTGACCGGTGGCCTAGGCATCGACGCCACGCTCAAGGCGTTCAACAGCGGCCTGGGCGGCGGCGCGACCGTGGCCTTGTCCTACGCGTTGCTCGGCGCTTTCGCGGTGGCGATTGCCAAGTCCGGCCTGGCCCATGCTCTGGCCGACAAAGCGCTGGCGATGGTCGACCGGCAACATGCGACCGGCGGTGGCAGCGTCAAATGGCTGCTGATCGGCCTGCTCTGGGTGGTGGCGATTGCCTCGCAGAACATCCTGCCGATCCACATTGCGTTCATTCCGCTGCTGGTGCCGCCACTGTTATACGTGCTGACCAAGCTGCAACTTGACCGCCGGCTGATTGCCTGCGTCATGACGTTCGGCCTGATCACCCCGTACATGTTCCTGCCGGTGGGCTTCGGCAACATCTTCCTCAATGAAATCCTGCTGGCCAACGTTGCGCGCAGTGGGGTCGACATCAGTGGCATCAACGTCACTCACGCCATGGGCATTCCGGCGCTGGGCATGGTGTTCGGCCTGGCGATGGCGTTCATCAGCTACCGCAAAAAGCGTGTCTACGACCTGGCGAAGATCGAGCAGGTCGAGCAGGTGGCGGTGCAGTACAACCCGCTGAGCCTGATGATCGCCGGTGTGGCGATTGCGGCTGCGTTCATTGTGCAATTGCTGCTGGACTCGATGATTATCGGGGCGCTGGTCGGCTTTCTGATCTTCTCGGCGTCCGGCATCGTCAAGTGGCGCGAGACCGATGACCTGTTCACCGAAGGCATGAAAATGATGGCGATGATCGGCTTCATCATGATCGCCGCGTCCGGGTTCGCCGAAGTGATGAAGGCCACCGGGGAAGTGCAGACCCTGGTCGAATCGTCGGCCTCGTGGATCAATCACAGCAAGGGGATCGGCGCGCTGCTGATGTTGTTGGTGGGGCTGCTGGTGACCATGGGCATCGGTTCGTCGTTCTCCACTGTGCCGATTCTCGCGGCGATTTTCGTGCCGCTGTGCGTGCAACTGGGCTTCAGCCCGTTGGCGATCGTCTGCATCGTCGGCACCGCCGGGGCCTTGGGTGACGCCGGCTCGCCGGCCTCGGATTCGACCCTCGGCCCGACCTCCGGTCTGAACATCGACGGCCAGCACCACCATATCTGGGACACCGTGGTGCCGACCTTCCTGCACTACAACCTGCCGTTGCTGGCGTTCGGCTGGGTGGCCGCGATGGTCCTCTGATTAAAAGCTGAAGATCAAAAGATCGCAGCCTTCGGCAGCTCCTACACCAATCTCTGTAGGAGCTGCCGAAGGCTGCGATCTTTTTTTGGGTTCAACTTTTGCTTTCGCGTGCCGTTAACGCCTTTAACCACGCCAATAAAACCAAAAGAGTGAGCCCCCCCAATGCGCTTGAGTCTCAAGGCCAAAGTCCTGTCCCTCGCGGTCCTGCCGGTGTTGCTCTTTGCGCTGGTCATCAGCCTGACCACGCTGTTCATCCTCAAGCAACAGGCGCACACCGAGGTCGAGCAGACCCGCGAACGCCTGCTCGCCGACGCCAAGGCCACCCTGCAAAGCTACGTCGCCGTGGCCATGACTACGATCAAGCCGCTGTACGACGCGGCCACCCCCGGTGACAACGAGGCGCGGGCGCAGGCGATCAAGCTGCTGTCGGGCATCCGCTACGGCAAGGACGGCTACTTCTTCGGCTACGACTCCGAGACCGTGCGCCTGTTCAAGGCCAACGACCCCGAAGGCGTCGGCAAAAGCTTCAAGGACAACCGCGACCCCAACGGCGTCTACGTCAACCGCGGCCTGGTGAGCGTGGCGAAGGACGGCACCCACTATCTGCAATACAGCTCGCCGCTGCCGGGCAACGCCAACGTGCTGGTACCGAAACTCGGCTACACCGAGTACCTGGCGAAGTGGGACATGGCGGTCGGTACATCGGTCAACCTCGACGGCATTGAAGCGCAGGTTGCATTGGTCGAAGCGCAAGTGCAGGAACGCATGCAAGGCGTGATCCTCAGCATCGTCGGCGTGGCGGTGCTGGTGCTGCTGGTCATTGCCGCAGCGGGCATGCTGCTGGCCAATACCATTCTGCGTCCGCTGACTCTGATGAAAGCCAACCTCGACGACATCGCGGCAGGCGAGGGCGACCTGACCCGCCGGCTGAACATCACCAGCCAGGACGAGCTCGGTGAACTGGCCGGCTCGTTCAACCGGTTCGTCGACAAGATTCACGGTCTGGTGCGGCAGATCACCGAGATGACCACACAACTGACCGGCCTGGTGACTCAGGTTTCGGATCAGGCTCAGCGCTCGGATCAGGCGATGGAGCGTCAGCGCCACGAGACCGATCAGGTCGCCACGGCGATCAACGAGATGTCCGCCGCCGCCCAGGAAGTCGCCAAGAGCGCGCAGAACGCCGCGGTTGCCGCGCAGCAGACCGATGAAGAAGGCCAGAGCGCCAAGCGCGTGGTGGCCGGCAGCATCAAACAGATTCATGCGCTGGTGGATGACATTCGCAGCAGCGGCGTGTCCCTCGACAGCCTGCAGCAGGACGTGTCGTCGATTGTCGGCGTGCTCGGGGTGATCCGCTCGATTGCCGAGCAGACCAACCTGCTGGCGCTGAACGCAGCAATTGAAGCGGCACGCGCCGGGGAGGCCGGACGTGGCTTTGCCGTAGTGGCCGATGAAGTGCGGGCGCTGGCCAGTCGTACGCAGATCAGCACCCAGGAAATCCAGGGCATGATCGATCGTTTGCAGGCGGGCACGCAGTCGGCGGTCGAAGCCATGCGCCGTTCCAGCGAGGCGGGCGATGGTACCTCGGCGCAAGCCAATCAGGCCGGCGCGTCGCTGGATGCCATGGCGGAATTGATCGCGACCATCAACTCGATGAACGCGCAGATCGCCAGTGCCGCGGAAGAGCAGACGGCGGTGGCCGAAGAGATCAACCGCAGCGTGCACCAGATCGCAGTGGCGGTGGACAGCGTGGCGGATGAGACCCAGTTGGGCGCGCAGACTTCGCGCAGTCTGGCTGAACTGGGGCAGCGGCTGGGCAAACTCGTAGGCCAGTTCCGTATCTGAAACCCAGTGCAGAACGCTGTGTAGGAG